>PEAG01000016.1 GCA_002753505.1 Magnetococcales bacterium HCHbin5
TCGGTCGGGCTGCCGCCCTCCAGGAGTGCCCCTGCGGGGCGTTTTGGGCGCGCTGCGCAAATTTCCTGCGGAAATTTGCTTCGGTAAAAGCGCGCCCTTGCATGCAGGGGCTTTGCCCCTGCACCCCACCGGGGACCGTGACGGTCCCCGGACCCCTGCAATTGTTTTAAAAGATTAAACAACAGCCGGTACACGTTGCCAGCGAACGATTGAACAAACGGATATATGAGATGAATTCTCCCTTTTTTGAACTGTTGCATACCGATCCCAGCGGTGCCAGACGGGGCCGTTTTCATACCCCCCACGGCAGCGTGGAGACCCCGATCTTTATGCCCGTCGGCACGGCCGCCAGCGTCAAAACCCTCACCTCCGCCGACCTGAAGGCGGTCGGAGCGCAAATTATCCTGGGCAACACCTACCACCTCTATCTGCGCCCCGGCCATGCCCTGATCGCCCGCCTGGGCGGACTGCATGCGTTCATGAACTGGCAAGCCCCCATCCTGACCGACTCCGGCGGCTACCAGGTCTTCAGCCTCGGAGCCAATCAAGCCAACGCGGTCCGCATCCGGGAGGAAGGGGTCACCTTCCGCTCCCACCTGGACGGCAGCAGCCACTTCCTGAGCCCGGAAATCGCCATCCAAATCCAGGAGGCCCTGGGGTCGGATATCATGATGCAACTGGATGAGTGCCCCCCCTATCCGGCGGAACGCGCCTACCTCGCCCAATCGCTGCAACTCTCCCTGCGCTGGGCCCGCCGCTCGCTGACAGCCCGCAACCCGACCAGCGGCCAAGCCCTGTTCGGTATCGTACAAGGGGGAATGGAGGCCGACCTGCGACAAGAGTCCGCCGCCGGCCTGGTGGCCATGGGCTTTGACGGCTACGCCCTGGGAGGGCTCTCGGTGGGAGAACCCAAAGAAAAAATGTGGGAAGTCCTCTCCTACGCCCCCGCCCTCCTCCCCAGCCAGCAACCCCGCTACCTGATGGGGGTGGGCAAACCGGACGACCTGGTGCGAGCCGTCGCCGCCGGCATGGACATGTTTGACTGCGTCCTGCCCACCCGCAACGCCCGCAACGGCCAGTTGCTGACCCGCCACGGCCCGATGAACATCAAACAGGCCCGCTTCCGCGAAGAGAATGAACCGATAGACAGTGCCTGCCTCTGTGAATGCTGCCAAAACTATAGCCGCGCCTACCTGCACCATCTGTTCCGCAACAAAGAAATATCAGGACTGCGCTTGATGACATTGCATAATGTACACTATTATCTGGAGCTGATGGCTTCCATGCGGGAAGCGATTCAACAGGACCGGTTTTTGGCGTTTCAAAACGATTTTTTTAACCACTTCTCCTGTTTGCCGGATTGATGGCCGCTTTTCGCGGGTAAAACTCTGACCTGCACGCCATTAAAATCCTTTACAATCAAGTTGCACTGCCCTAGCGTCACCCTGTGCCGTATGGGCATTTCCTGTGGATAGACCAGCCGTGTATGGAGAGTCACTATAATGTTTGATCTGATCAGTAGCGCACATGCCGCCAACCCCTCCGGCCCGGAGGCCGCCATGGGCAATATTATTTTCATGGTTGCCCTGTTTGCCATCTTCTACTTTTTCCTGATCCGCCCGCAACAAAAACAGGCCAAAGCCCACAAAGAGATGGTGGCCAACCTGGGACGGGGCGACTCCGTGGTAACCACCGGCGGCCTGGTGGGCCGAATCCATCGGGTCGAAGAGGAGATCATCGTGCTGGAAGTGGGAGATGTGGAGATTGGCAACAAACAGTACAGACCCGTGCGCCTGCGCCTGCGCCGGATCAACGTCATCGAGGTGACAGCCAAAGCCGGCCTCTCCCTGGAAAAGGAAAAAACGACCCCAACAGAAGAGAGTCAAGGTTAAAACCATGCGACAGACTCCCTGGTGGAAACCAGCCACCATCCTGTTTACCTTGTTGCTCTCCCTGCTCTATGCCTTCCCCAGCCTGTATGGGGGTACCCCCTCCTGGTGGCCCGGTTGGCTGCCCAACCGGGCCATTGCGCAGGGACTGGACCTGCAGGGGGGACTGTACCTGCTGCTGAGTGTGGAGACCGACAAGACGGTGGAACAGACCGCCGAGAATTTGGTGGATGAGGTGCGGGCCAGCCTGCGCAAAGAGCATCTGCGCTACAACAGTGCCGACCGGGAGGGGATCGATACGGTCGTGATACAGCTGGCCGACAGTGCCGACTCCCCCAAAGTGCGGCAACTGCTGGAAAAAGAGCTACCCAATCTGCAAATGGTGGAAGATCCCGCCAGCAAAAAGTTGCGCCTGACCCTCAAAGCCGCCGAAAGCAAAGAGATCCGAAGATTTGCCATGGAGCAATCGATCCAGACCATCCGCTCGCGGGTGGATCAATTTGGCGTGGCGGAACCCACCATCCAGAAACAGGGCGAGGATCGCATATTGATCCAACTGCCCGGCCTGTCTGACCCGACCCGCGCCAAAGCCCTGATCGGTCGCACCGCCCGGTTGGAATTCAAGATGGTGGACGAAAAGGGGGATCTCTCCGCCGCCCTGGCCGGGCGCGTGCCGTTGGGAGATGTGCTGCTGTATGGCAACCGGGAGGCAGGGCAAAAAAATCGCCAGCCCTATCTGCTTAAAAAACGTACCGTCATCTCCGGCGATCTGTTGACCGATGCCCGGGTTAATTTCAGCCAATACAACGAACCCTACGTCTCCATCACCTTCAACCGGCAGGGAGAACGCAAATTTTCCCAACTGACCGGCGAACATGTGGGCGAGCGGATGGCCATCGTGCTGGATAATACGGTCTACTCCGCCCCGGTTATCCGGGAAAAAATTGAAGGCGGACGGGCCCAGATCAGCGGCAGTTTCAGCCCCGAAGAGGCCCACGATCTGGCCATCATTCTGCGGGCGGGTGCCCTGCCGGCCCCGGTCAAGATTATCGAAGAGCGCACGGTCGGCCCCACCCTCGGCCAGGATTCGGTGGACCAGGGGTTGGCCTCCATCCTGATCGGTGGCGCGTTAGTATTGATATTTATGGGCTTTTATTACAAAGGCTTTGGCTGGCTGGCCAATCTGGCGGTACTGCTCAACATGCTGCTGCTGATGGCCGCCCTGGCAATGCTGCAGGCCACCCTGACCATGCCCGGTATCGCCGGAGCCGTACTGCTGATGGGAATGGCAGTGGATGCCAACGTGTTGATTTTTGAACGTATCCGCGAAGAGTTGCGCCTGGGCAAAACACCATTGGCTGCGATCGATCATGGCTATGGCAGAGCCTTTGTGACCATTCTGGACTCCAACCTGACCACCCTGATCACCGGGCTGGTTCTCTATCAATTCGGGACCGGACCGGTTCGAGGGTTTGCGGTCACCCTCTCCATCGGCCTGGTCATCTCCATGTTCACTGCCATCTTTGTCACACGGGTGGTGTTGGATATGTTGCTGCAAGGTCGGCACGTCAAGACGTTGAGCATTTGATCCCGACCAGAAGGAGTGTTGCTGTGGAAATGATTCAATCCAAAACCCACTTTGATTTTGTCCGTTTCCGGGTGGTTGCGTTTTTTCTGTCGGGAGCGTTGCTGTTGTTGAGCGTTGGCTCGCTGCTGCTGCAAGGTCTCAATCTGGGCATCGATTTTTCCGGTGGTGCGCTGGTCCAGGTGCGTTTTGTCAAGCCGCCCCAGACCGACCAGATCCGCACCGCACTGGCCGAACTGGAGCTGGGGGATGTGGTCATCCAGGAGTTTGGCAGCCCGGAAGAGATATTGATCCGGGTGGAAAAGCAAGCGACCGGTGCCGAAGCGCAAAATGCCCTGGCCGCCCGTGTGGTGGAGACCATCAAACCTTTGGCCGCAGATGGAAAGGTGGAGCTGCGGCGGGTGGAGTTTGTCGGCCCGCAGGTAGGTTCGGAGTTGACAAAAAGTGGCTTGCTGGCTGTCTTCTATTCCATGATCGCCATCCTGGTCTATGTAGGCTGGCGATTTGAGTGGCGTTTTGCCTATGGTGCTGTTGTCGCCCTCGTCCACGATGTCACCATCACGATGGGACTGTTTTCCCTCCTCCAGTTGGAGTTCACCCTGGTCGTGGTGGCTGCGGTACTCACGGTGATCGGTTATTCCGTCAACGATACCATTGTGGTCTACGACCGCATTCGGGAGGAGAGGATACGGATGAAAAAACGGCCCATGGGAGAGGTGATCAACCAGGCCATCAACGATACCCTCTCCCGTACGGTCATCACCTCCCTGACCGTGGTGCTGGTGCTGGTTGCCCTGTTGCTGTTTGGCGGTCTGGTCATCCATGATTTTGCGCTGGCACTCTTCTGCGGGGTCGTCATAGGCACCTACTCATCCATCTTTGTAGCCAGCCCCATTGTGTTGCTGTTGGATCGCAACGAGACGGGCGAAGCGGAAAAACTGTTACCACAGGCGACGGAGGCCCTATGAAAAATTCCAAAAAAGAGATGCTGAAACCGGAACATGAAGACTACGATGCCCGGTTCGAGGTGGTCCAGCCAGGTTTTTCTGCCGATCAGGAGGAGATTCATGGTCGAGCCATCGACTTTTTACGCAAGCGGCTGAAAAAAGGGGTGGCCTGGAAAAAGATGGTGGATGACCTCACCATCCAGGATGCCCCATTCAAAGCGGTCATTCTGGATGATTTCCTGAAAATTTTGTTGGCGGAACGCCATTTTCAAGCCGGAGAAGAGATAAAAAGCATTGCTCAACTTTTGCAGGTGCCGGTAGAATTGCTGGCGGCTGTCAAGGAAGATATGATCCGTGAGGTCCGGGATGCCTCGATTGAGGTCTATCACCGATCCCGCCCGGAACAAACCCCGTAAGCGGTGATCAAACCGAGACAACACGGCTGATGTGGCACAACACGTTAAAGGGTACTCAATATGGCGCGAATTCTGATTGTGGATGATGACAGCTCTATCAGGGCCTTATTGCGGGAAATTCTGGAAGAAGAGGGCTACCAGGTAGAGGAGGCGGTTGATGGCAAGCAGGGAGTGCTCTGTTATCGGGAAAATCCGGCCGACCTTGTCATCACAGACATATTGATGCCAGAAAAAGATGGGGTTGAACTCATTATGGAGTTGCAGGAGAGCTTTCCGGAGATCAAAATCGTTGCCATGTCTGGTGGTGGGCGGGGACTGGATGCCCAGTTCAACCTGCGTATCGCCAAGGATTTTGGCGCAGTACAACAGATGGAAAAGCCGTTTACCCGCAAGCATGTACTGGAGACCGTACGTCGCGCACTATAGCGCAGTTCGACCTGCGGCGAACACTTGGTCCCCCCCCCTTCTGATAAATGCTGTTGTCGGCCCGGATGCGTGCTGTATCGAACCAGGCGGTTGTGGTCATCCCGCCTGGTTCATGGAAACACACCAAAGAGAGATTGGGAGTTGCAAAGTGCAATTGACAGGTGCAGAAATTGTGGTGCAGTGCCTGCTGGAGCAGGGAGTCCGAACGGTGTTTGGATATCCGGGCGGAGCGGCACTTTTTATCTACGACGAACTTTACAAGGCTGAACCGCGATTGACCCACGTGCTGTCCCGGCATGAGCAGGGGGCCTTGCATGCGGCGGATGGCTATGCCCGGGTTACCGGAGAGGTGGGGGTTGCCCTGGTTACCTCCGGTCCGGGAGCCACCAATGCGGTTACCGGCCTGGCGACCGCCTATATGGACTCCATCCCCGTCGTCTGCCTCTCCGCCCAGGTACCGGTTCCCCTGATTGGCAACGACGCCTTCCAGGAGGTGGACACGGTGGGCATTACCCGCTCCTGCACCAAACACAACTATCTGGTGCGGGATGTGGAGGATTTGGCACGGGTGATCCGGGAGGCCTTTTATATTGCCAAAAGCGGTCGACCGGGGCCGGTGCTGGTGGATATTCCGAAGGATGTCAGCAACACCCGCTGTGCCTACAGCCCCTCCCATGCCAGCGTCAACATTCGCTCCTACCGCCCCACTGTCAAAGGGCATATTCGCCAGGTACGGCGCGCGGTTGAAATGTTGCAGGCGGCCCGGCGGCCGCTGCTCTATACCGGCGGTGGGGTTATCCTTGCCAACGCCTGGAAAGGGTTGCAACAGCTCACCAAGAGCCTGAACCTGCCGATTACCAACACCCTGATGGGGTTGGGAGCCTTTCCGGCTGCGGACTCCCAGTTTGTCGGCATGCTGGGGATGCATGGCACCTATGAGGCCAACATGGCCGTCTCCCATTGTGACCTGCTGGTGGCCATCGGGGCCCGTTTTGATGACCGGGTGACCGGCAAGATTGCCGATTTTGCGCCCCACGCCAAGATTATCCACATCGATGTGGACCCCACCTCCATCTCCAAAAATGTTCGGGTGGATCTGCCCATTGTCGGCGACGTGCGTTCGGTGCTGGAGCAGATGAATGGCCTGATCGAAGAGGAAAAAATCCCGGAAAAGCAGGCGGACATTTCAGACTGGTGGGCAAAGATAGAGGGGTGGCGCAAAAAGGATTGCCTGCGTTTTACCCAGGGTGAGCAGGAGATTGAGTCTCAATATGTGATCCAGACCTTGTGCAAGTTGACCAAAGGGCAGGCCATCGTCGCAACCGATGTGGGACAGCATCAGATGTGGGCGGCACAGTTTTATGGTTTTCAGCAGGCGCGGCACTGGTTGACCTCTGGCGGCCTTGGCACCATGGGGTATGGATTGCCGGCCGCCATCGGGGCCCAGGTGGCCAAGCCCAACGAGCAGGTTGTGGTGATCACGGGGGATGGTTCCATCCAGATGAATGTGCAGGAGCTGGGAACCTGTCTGCAATATCAACTGCCCATCAAGATTGTCATCCTCAACAACGGCTTTCTTGGCATGGTGCGCCAATGGCAGGAGCTGTTTTACGAAAGGCGTTATGCGCATACCGATATTGCCGTTTCACCGGATTTTGTCAAACTGGCGGAGGCCTATGGTGCGTTGGGGCTGCGCACGGACAAGCCTGCGGAGGTGGAGGCTGTGCTGCGCCAGGGGTTGGCCCACCCAGGCACCGTGATCATGGATTTCCGGGTACGGAAAGAGTCCAACGTCTACCCGATGGTACCAGCCGGCAAGGGGCTGAACGACATGATACTGGGGGAGCTACTATGAGCGCGTACGCAGAGCGGGGAAGCCGGAGATGAGACACATAATATCGGTGTTGGTGGAAAATGAGGCTGGGGTGTTGTCCCGCGTGGCCGGGCTTTTTTCCGCCCGGGGCTTCAACATTGAAAGCCTGACTGTCGCCCCGGTGGGCAATGGGGAGACCTCCCGCATCACCCTGGTCACACTGGGAAGTGATCCCATTATCGAGCAGATTCTCAAACAGCTCAACAAGTTGGTTCCGGTTATCCAGGTGTCTGACCTGAGTGAGGGGCCTCATGTGGGGCGGGAGTTGATGCTGGTCAAGGTATTGACAGAGCGGGGTCAGCATGACAAAAATCCCCGGGATGAGGTATTGAATGTTGTCCGTATTTTTCGTGCCCAGGTTGTGGATGCCACACCGGGCTCTCTGATCATTGAGGTCACGGGCGACAATGACAAGTTGAATGCCTGTTTGGCCATGTTGGAGCCTTTCGGCGTGGCGGAGATGGTGCGCACGGGTCAAGTGGCACTTTCCCGTGGCGTCCGGAAATAGTTGTCAAAAATTTTTCCATATTTTCAAACACAAGGAACCCTCTGAATGAAAGTGTTTTATGACCGTGACGCGGATTTGGCGCACCTGAAATCAAAAAAAATTGCCATCATCGGCTATGGCTCCCAGGGACATGCCCATGCCCAGAATTTGAAGGATTCCGGGATGAATGTGGTTGTCGGTCTGCGCACCGGTTCCACCTCCTGGAAAAAGGCGGAGAATGCCGGTTTGGCGGTGGCTGAAATATCCCAGGCGGTTGCGGGTGCGGATGTGGTGATGCTGCTTGCTCCGGACGAGCATCAGGCCCGCATCTATCGGGAGGGGATTGCGCCCCACATGAAACCGGGGGCCTCTTTGGCCTTTGCCCATGGTTTCAACATCCATTTTGGTCAGATTGATCCGCCGTTGGAGTGTGATGTTTTTCTGGCCGCCCCCAAGGGTCCGGGCCATCTGGTACGGGCGGAGTATAGCCGTGGGGGCGGTGTTCCCACCCTGATTGCCATTCACCAGAACTTTTCCCGGGATGCCCAGAAGACGGCTTTGGCCTATGCTTCTGCCATTGGTGGCGGTCGGGCTGGCATCATTGAGACCACCTTCAAGGAGGAGACCGAGACCGATCTGTTCGGGGAGCAGGCGGTGTTGTGTGGTGGCATTTCCGCTCTGATTCAGGCCGGTTTTGAAACCCTGGTGGAGGCGGGTTATGCGCCGGAGATGGCCTATTTTGAGTGTTTGCACGAGACCAAGTTGATCGTTGATCTGATCTATGAGGGTGGTATTGCCAACATGCGTTATTCCATCTCCAACACGGCGGAGTATGGGGATGTGACCCGTGGACCCCGGGTGATCACGGAGGGGACCAAGCAGGAGATGAAGCGCATCCTGGAGGAGATCCAGACCGGTGAGTTTGCGCGGGAGTGGATTCTGGAAAACATGGCGGGGCGTCCCCGTTTTCAGGCGTTGCGTCGGCGCGGTCAGCAGCATCCCATCGAGGAGTTGGGGCGGGATTTGCGGGCCATGATGCCCTGGATTCAGAAGGGCCAGTTGGTGGACAAAACGAAAAACTAGACAGACTGCGATTGCTGGGGGGGAGCGGTTTGCCGCTCCCCCGATCCCACCCCGTTGTTGCTCGATTATTCCTTACCTACATGAAGAGGTTGATACGTGCGTAGCCCAATCGCTGCAGAGGGATTGCCCTTTATTGCCGGATTTGTTGGAGTGGCTGTGGCGGGGGAGATTTTTTGCCCCTCCTGGTTTGGTTCTCTGTTGCTTTGGGTATTGAGCGGCTGGTGTGTCTGGTTTTTCCGTGACCCGGAGCGTCAGCCTCCGCCTGGGGAGGGGTTGGTCATTGCGCCGGCTGATGGCAAGGTGATTGCGATCGAGGAGGTGGCCGCTGCCCCGCTTTCCGGCAAACCGGCGCGGAAATGTTCGATTTTCATGAATGTTTTCAGTGTTCATGTCAACCGTTGTCCGATCAGTGGTCAGGTGACGGATTTGGCCTATCATCCGGGCCGATTTTTCAATGCAGCGTTGGACAAGGCCTCGCTGGAGAATGAGCGGATGGCCATTCTGGTGACTGCGCCCGATGGTGTGGCGATCACTTTTGTACAGGTGGCGGGTTTGATTGCCCGGCGTATTATTTGTCGGTTGCAGGTGGGTGAGGGTGTGGTGCAGGGTGATCGGTTTGGTTTGATTCGGTTTGGTTCGCGGGTGGATGTTTATTTGCCGTTATCGGCCAAGCTGGCGGTGATGTTGGGGGATCAGACCCGGGCGGGTGAGACGGTGGTGGCCCAACTGGAGTCACCGCAATGAGCGAGTTGATCAACAAGCGTGGGGTTTACATCTTTCCCAATTTATTGACCACGGGGGGGATGTTTTTCGGGTTTTATGCCATCATGGCGGCTTTGGGGAAGGATTATGAGCGCAGTGCCCAGGCCATTGTAGCGGCTGGGGTCTTTGATGCGTTGGACGGGCGGGTTGCGCGTGCCATGAATGCGGCGTCGGCCTTTGGCAAGGAGTATGACAGTCTGGCGGATTTTCTCTCTTTTGGTATTGCGCCGGCGGTTTTGGTTTATTTATGGGCCTTGGAGCCGTTTCACCGCTTGGGGTGGGCGGCGGCCTTTTTGTATGCGGTTTGTGGTGCGTTGCGGTTGGCTCGTTTCAATGTGCAGCAGCACGTGATACAGGATGAGCGGGTTTCCAAGCGTTATTTTCAAGGTTTGCCCATTCCGGCGGCGGCCATTATTGTCTCTGCCATTATTCTTTTCTACCAGGAGTTGGGCATTCATGCAGAGGGGGGGTCTACGGTTGGGTTGTGGCGGTGGTTGCCGTTGATGTTGACCTTCATGCTGGGCATTTTGATGGTCAGCACCATTCGTTTTCGCAGCATGAAAGATTTTCACTGGCATCGCAAGCGGCCTTTTCTGACCTTGGTGGGTGCGGTGGTTTTTATCGCGGTTTTGACCATTCAGATGGCCTCCACGCTGTTTTTGATGAGTGTGGCCTATCTGCTCTCTGCTCTGCACAGTCATCGGGAATATTTGCGTCTGTTGGCGGAGGGCAAGGAGGTGGAAGAGGATGAGGTGCAGGATTTGACGGTTTAGCTGCATCTTTTTTTAAACAATTGCAGGGGCCTGGGGACCGTCACGGTCCCCAGTGGGGTGCAGGGGCGAAGCCCCTGCATGTAACGGGCGCGCTTTCCCAAAAGCCCATTTGCGCAGCAAATGGGCGCAGCGCGCCCAAAACGCCCCGCAGGGGCACTCCTGGAGGGCGGCAGCCCGACCGAAAGCTGGCCAAATTGGGGAGGGCTTGGGAAAAGAGCGTTCCTGGCCTTATCTCAAACAAAACTTCGAACATCCGCACGTTCTGGTTTCTTGTCCAAACATTTTCCATAACTGAAACGTGCGAGTCGGGCTGCCGCCCTCCCAAGGTCGCCCCTGCGGGGCGGTTTTGTGCGCGTTGCGCCCATTTTCTGCGAAAATGGGCTTTGGGAAAACGCGCAGTTCATGCAGGGGCTTTGCCCCTGCACCCCACTGGGGACCGTGACGGTCCCCAGACCCCTGCAATTGTTTATTAAAAGATACGGACGGGCGAGCGGGCGGGCGGCCAGTTTAACGGGTCGTGGTCTTGCGAATCTCCTTCTCATCCGCCCACTCAACTACACCCGACTCGATGTCCGTCAACCGCAAACTGAATTTATAGTAGACATCGTGAAAATCCGGCGTCCGCTTGACAATGGAGCTGATGCTGCCCACCAGACGAAAATCCGCCCCCTCCATCCTGCCCATCTTCTTGGCCGAACTCTTTTTATACAACCCACTCTCATTCTGCCGCCCCAACTCATCCACCTGATCATCCATCTCCGCCATATCCACCACAAACCGAACCAAACCACTCTTGGTCAGTTGGGTCAAAATGGTGTCCGTAATGGCACGGGTGTCTATGTATTCGCTGCTCTTGTTCTTGACATGGTCCACCGTAATCAATGGCCGATGACGACCAGTGATCGCCGGCGACTGCAACAGGGAACGGGTCATGCTCTCCGCAATCATCTGCAAATCGGTGGAACCAAAACTGTTGCTCACACTCTCCACCGCCTTGGGATCACCATACTGGACACGACCCGAACCCACCACTCCCGGCCCGGAAGCCGGCCCCGATGCGGTGACACACCCGGCCCATACACCCATGGCCAACAATAAACCCAACCGCCACCCCAACCGCCGAATCCCGACACTCATACCATACATGACACACTCCCTTTCAGCCGCTGCCTGTTCCCCACAAACCATAACACACCAAACCCACCAGAACCCCACCCATCAATGGGCAAACCACTCGGTCGGGGTACTGTTGTTGGGCGCGTGCATCTCAATGCGAAAATCCACCGCCTGGGGCGTTGGAGCCACCGTCTTGATAAACTGCCGCTGCTTGCCATGCAACAATAACGGCTTCCACGCCTCCTCCTCCAGGACGAGCCCCGACGCATCCAACCACCTGAACCGATAGGAAAGGGATTGATCATCCAGGGTGGGATTGATCACCTCCGCCTGGATATAAAGCAAATGGTTGCGCCGCTCCACCCGAATCTCCCCCGGTTGCAGGTCAAGCATCAACCCCATCTCCTCCACCTTGCTGGCCACATCCGGGCTCCTCTGGGGCAAAGATTGACAGCCACCAGTCAACACAATACATAACAGACCCAACAGAATGGCACCGTTCGGTTGGTATCGACGACTACAATGGGGCATCATCTGCGTGGACTCCTTGAAGAGTGCGGTAACAAAAAACCCGCCGTTGCGGCGGCAAAACAACATGAAGAGTCGCTACTTTGTCAGAGCGCGCCCCCCCACCACCGGCAAACTCCCGTACGAAGAGCCCGGCGTGTTGGCCAGATACAGCGTATCCCCCACCACCCGAATGGGTACCAGTTGATAACGCCCCCCGACATCCAACGCCATGCTGGCCCGGTTTCCGTAGGCAGTGTCAAACGAGAGGGTGTACCGACCCGGTTTCAACGCAGTACGGCCAAGAAAAATGGTGGCAGGCAAGGTGCGCCAGGAACGTTCATCCGCCGATTCCAGCACCAACCCTGTCAACATGACAGCCAGGCCGACCAGTTCATTACCCTTTCTGTTGGCCTGTCCCTGCGCAATCCCCCGACTGGCCGCCCGCAGGGTGCTGCGCAGCACGATGCCGGGCAGATCATCCCGCAAGGTCCGACGCGCCATGGCATCCACACTGGTCACCGCCGCCATCTCCACCCATTTGTTTCCATCGATCTGCAACGGACCCGGGTGATAAGAGGCGGAAGGATTATCCGGCACCACCGGGAAGGAGAGGGTGACCAACCCCGCCGATGGAATGGGCAATGGAATCATGACGGAAGAGCGCGCCGGTGCCAGCCCCCCCTCCAGCACAAACAGCAGATCGGTTTTGCCAGCCGCCAACCGCTCCCGCCGCCGGTCCAACTGCTTCAACCCCTCCTCCAGCAACGGAATATCAGGACGCAACTCAATGGCCTGCCGGTATCCTGGTGCCGCCAACCCCGGCTCCCCCAACGCCTCGTAGACAAAACCGGCCAAATAGTGACTGAAAGCGTTCTGGTAGCTGTTCTTGAGCGCAATCACCTGGGGATCATTCAAAGTATCGACCGGGTAGCCCTGCAGCTCTTTGACACTTCTCCGCACATGCCGATTGCCGCTTTCCGCCTCCTCCTGCATCACCTTTTTGGCATGCAGATCGGCGATGATGGCCTCCCGTTCGTGGGTTTTTTTGATTTCGGTGCGGGCCGCCTCCCAATCTCCCAGCGCAATATGATCCAAGGCAATCTGGGCCGTCAACAGCACCTTTTCATAATCGTATCCCTCATAGGTGCGCACCTTGTCGTTGACAACGACGCTGCCAATCGCCCCCAGCAGCTTGCCGGGATCGGTGCGGGCCTGTTCCTCCCACTGTTGCACCTTCTGGTCCGCCGCCATCCAACTGCTGCGGCTGTCGGCAAACGCCCCTTGCAGGCGCAACAGCTCGCCCTTTTCCATATAGTAGAGCAGATCCTTTTCCGGATCGGCATTATTTTTTTCCAGGGTTTGCAGGGCCAGGTCCGGCCTGTTGACCCTTACCAACGATGTCGTGGCCCTCAGTTCTGCATCATAACTGCGCAGGGCCCCTGCGCAGCCGGTCTGCAGCAGTGGCAACAGCAACCACAGCACCCCAAGAGACAGTGTACGCTCTCTTTTCAACAAAATCCTCTCTAATATCCTGAAATGGCCTGAGTCTGCTGCAAGGCCCCGAAGCCCCCCCCGGGTTGGACAAACCGTCACATCGCGAAAAAATATACCTTCCCCCTCTGCTCGGCAATAAGAATCCATGGCCCACTGGATTTTGTCGTTTGATCCTTGCAGCTGTCACGCTCCCCGGCGGCTGCAGGGGCAACGCCCCGTGAACAGCTCCGCTCCAAACTATTGCAGGGGTCCGGGGACCGTCACGGTCCCCGGTGGGGTGCAGGGGCAAAGCCCCTGCATGTAACGGGCGCGCTTTCCCAAAAGCCCATTTGCGCAGCAAATGGGCGCAGCGCGCCCAAAACGCCCCGCAGGGGCACTCCTGGAGGGCGGCAGCCCGACTGAGAGCTGGCCAAATTTGAGCGGGTTTGAAAAAAAACCGTTCCTGGCCTTGTATCAAACGAGAAGCTGAATATTCGAAGGTTCTGGTTTTTTATCCAAATATTTTCCACGACATAACCGTGCGAGTCGGGCTGCCGCCCTCCCAAGGTCGCCCCTGCGGGGCGGTTTTGTGCGCGCTGCGCCAATTTTCTGCGAAAATTGGCTTCGTAAAAGCGCGCAGTTCATGCAAGGGCTTCGCCCCTGCACCCCAGCAAGGGCTTCGCCCCTGCACCCCACCAGGGGGATGATCCCCCTGGACCCGCAATCCGTTTTGCAAGAGATGAAGAGAAGAGAAGATCCGACAAAATCCTGGCCACTCCCCTGCAATAGTTTCAAGACAGAAGGCAGCTGTTGGGGTATAATGAAAGCCAGTGAACACTCGACATGCCCACCTTTCCAACCGGACAAAAGGGGTCTTATGGCTCTTACGCTTGCACTTTTCGGTGATACGACAACAGATGTGCCCCTGCGGGGCCTCTCCATCGACAGTCGAACCCTCCAACCGGGAGAACTCTTCGCCGCTGTGCGCGGGGAACGGTTCGACGGACACCACTTTATTGAACAGGCCGTCGCCGCCGGCTGCGCCGCCGTGTTGGCAGAACAGCCACCCGCAACACCCCCCCCGGTCCCGCTGCTGATCGTGGAAAATGTGCTGCAAACCCTGGGCGAGGCGGCCCGACGTTGGCGCGATCAGGTCAACCCCCTGGTGCTGGCCGTCACCGGCTCATGCGGCAAAACCACCGTCAAGGAGATGCTCACCCGCTGCCTGCAACAAAAATTTGCCAGCGTCCACGCCACCCGTGGCAACCTGAATAACCATATCGGCCTGCCCCTGACCCTGCTGGCCATGCCGGAAAACTGCCAGGCCCTGGTGGTTGAACTGGGCATGAGCGCAGCCGGCGAAATCGCCTACCTGGCACAACTGGCCAAACCGGATATCGGCATCATCACCAACGTGCAACCCGCCCACCTGGAAGCCTTCGCAAACCTCGACGCCATCGTCGAAGCCAAAGCGGAGTTGCTCGAAGCCCTCCCCACCCACGGCGTGGCCATCTTTCCCTTCGGGCAACCCTACACCCCGCGACTACAGCAAAAAGCAGGAGAGGTGAACACACGAACATTCGGCCCCAACCCACCCGCTGACATCTTCTACCGCAGCGCAACAACAACCGAACCCAACCCGCCGGAAAAAACAGCCGCCAACCTGTTCACCATCCATTGGCAAGCCGAACAAGATGGCGTACAAACCCGCCTGGGCCAGCACGGCGAACACCTGCGCCAAAACGCCCTGGCCGTGGCGGCCGCAGCCCGGGCCGCCGGCCTCACAACCAGCCAAATTGCAGCCGGCCTGGAAAACTTTGCACCACCAACCGGACGCGGAGGCATACGCCAAGCCCCCCAAGGCTGGCGCGTGGTGGATGACAGCTATAACGCCAACCCGGGCTCGGTACAAGCCGCCCTGCAAGCCCTGCCGGAACCCGCCCAACCGGGACGACGCATCGCCGTGCTGGGGGATATGCTGGAATTGGGCAAAGAGGCAGAAATGTTGCATGCAGGACTGCTCCCGGCCCTGATCAGCAGCGGCGTCTCCCTGCTGTTTACCGCCGGCCCCCTGATGCAGGCCCTGCATCAAGCCGTACAAGCCCATCCCTGGCAGGCCGGAGAGCAGCCCATCACCGCATGGCATCGCCCCGACCCCGCCGATTGGCTTGAACAGATTGCACCCCAGCTTCAACCGCAAGATGTGGTGCTGGTCAAAGGATCCCGTGGGATGAAAATGGAACGTATCGTCAACAACTTGGTGACTCATGCTCTATAATCTGCTCTTTCCGCTGAGCGACTACTGGTCGGCTCTGAACCTGTTCAAATATATTACTTTTCGCAGCATTGGCGCAACATTGACCGCCCTGCTGCTCTCCTTTCTGGTGGGACCATGGCTGATCCGCTCTTTGCAAAAATTGCAAACCAGCGGACAACCGATCCGCAGCGACGGACCCCAGCGGCATATCCTGGAAAAAACCGGCACCCCCACCATGGGCGGCACCCTGATATTGCTGGCCATGGTCATCCCCACCCTGCTGTGGGCCAACCTGACCAACCCATTCATTATCCTGGTGTTGTGTACAACCCTCAGCTTTGGTGCCATCGGATTCTGGGATGACTACCGCAAATTGACCCGGAAAAATACCAAGGGCATCTCCGCCCGTACCCGCTTTTTATTGCAAAGCGGCATCGCCCTGGCCGCCGCCTATACACTGCAAAATGTCGACCCTGTCGGCTCCTACGGCGGTCTGGCGATTCCGTTTTTTAAAAATCTCTCCCTGGATCTGGGCATACTGTTTTTTCCCTTTGCCATCCTGGTCATCGTGGGCACCAGCAACGCGGTCAATCTGACCGACGGCCTGGATGGCCTCGCCATCGGCCCCACCATGCTGACCGCCGCCACCTTTTTGATCATCGCCTACGTGACCGGCCACTCCCACTTTGCCAACTATCTCGGCATCCCCTACGTACCTGGGGCGGGGGAGTTGGCCATCTTTTGCGGTGCCATGGTGGGAGCCGCCCTGGGCTTTCTGTGGTTTAACACCTACCCGGCACAGGTTTTCATGGGCGATGTAGGCTCCCTCGCCCTGGGAGCCGCCCTGGGCACCATCGGCATGATCACCCGCCACGAAATTGTGCTGGCCATCGTCGGAGGCATCTTCGTGGTGGAAACCCTCTCGGTCATCGTCCAGGTCGCCTCCTTCAAACTGATCGGCAAGCGGGTCTTTCGCATGGCCCCCATCCATCACCATTTTGAACTGAAAGGGTGGGCAGAACCCAAAATCATCGTCCGCTTTTGGATCATCTCCATCATACTGGCCCTGATCGGCATATCGACCTTGAAAATTCGCTAAGATCTGGAAAAACAGAGGGAACAGATGCAATTCAACCTGCTCAAGGACCGCTTGAAAAAAGCCAACCCCGCCAAATCGACGGCTGATCGGGAAAACACCGCCAATACCGGAGATGGCCCCATGGATCTCTGGCTGGCCGGTACCGCCTTCGCCCTGCTGATCATCGGTCTGGTCATGGTCTATTCCGCCTCAGCCCCCATCGCCGCACGCAATTTTGGCGACGCCACCCACTTCGCCCTGCGCAATGCCGTCTTTGCCCTGGTGGGCATCGTCTCCATGGTCGCCATCAGCCGCCTGCCCGTCGATTCCATTCGCTATCTGGGACGCATCGGCTTCTGGATCTCCCTGCTGCTCCTGGTGGCCGTGTTGATTCCCGGTATGGGACTGGAGGGCGGGGGCGCACGCCGCTGGCTCAACTTTCGTGTGATCACCGTCCAACCCTCCGAACCCTTCAAGGTGATGCTGGCCCTCTACACCGCCCACCTGATCGCCCAGGATGCCGGCATGGTCCACCGTATCCGGGATGGCATCGTCTACCTGCTGGCCATCTTTGCCCTGGGAGCGGCACTGCTGATGGCTGAACCGGACTTTGGTGCCACCGTCATCAGTGCCGCCGTGGTCTTCGGCATTGTCTTCATCGCCGGCATCCCCCTCTCCTGGATCGCCACCCTGCTCACCATCGCCGTCCCACTGGCGGCCATGGCCGTCATCATGGCCCCCTACCGCTTCCGCCGCGTCACCTCGTTCCTCGACCCCTGGGACGACCCGCAAAACAGCGATTTCCAACTGGTTCAATCGCTGCTCTCTTTTGGCAATGGCGGCGTCTTTGGTACCGGGCTGGGACAGGGAGAGCAAAAACAGTTTTATCTGCCAGAATCCCACACCGACTTTATCTTTGCCGTCATCGGTGAGGAGATGGGGTTGGGACTGGTCTGGTTGATTATTTTTCTGTTCGCGTTCCTCGTTTGGCGTGCCGTCCAGATCGCCCGCTTCAGCACCGATCCCTTTGTGCGTCTGAGCACCACCGGTCTGACCGTACTGATCGGTTCCCAGGCGGTTGCCAATATGGGGGTGGTGATGGGCCTCCTCCCCCCCAAAGGGTTGACCCTGCCCCTGGTCAGCTATGGCGGCTCCTCTCTGGTCATCACGTTGAGTGCCATCGGCCTGCTGTTGGCCTTTTCCCGCACCGTCACCCTGCCCGACAAACCCAGAACATCAACCGCCAACCCACGGGAGAAAGCCTCATGACCGCCGAGGGAAAAAAATTGATCATTGCCGGTGGCGGAACCGGCGGCCATATTTTTCCCGCCATCGCCATCGCCGATGCCTGGGAAGCCAGTGGTGGCGAGGTGCTGTTTGTCGGCACCCCCCACGGCATGGAAAGCCGCCTGTTGCCTCAGCGGGGCAAACGATTGGAATTGCTGACAGTAGGGCAAATCAAAGGCAAGGGGCTGGCGGTCCGCTTGCGCACCCTGCTGGGCCTGCCCGCCGCCCTCTATTCGGCCTGGAAAATTATTCGCCACTACCAACCGGACGCCGTGTTGGGCATGGGCGGCTATGTCTCTGCGCCTACCGTGGTGGCAGCCCGGTTACTGGCCATTCCCACCGCCTTGCATGAGCAGAATGCACGCCCCGGGTTGACCAATCGGCTGTTGGGCAAAATAACCGATCGGATCTTTGTCTCCTTTGCCGAGGCCATCCCTACTTTTCAGGCTCAACAAACAGCCACAACCGCCCGGGCGTCACGGGTGGTTGTGACAGGCAACCCGGTTCGTACCGCCCTGCGGGAGGAGAGCCAACAGGAGGCCATTCTCGCCGGGGACCGCCCCTTCCGGTTGTTGGTTTTTGGTGGCAGCCAAGGAGCCCGCATATTCAGCGACCTGTTGCCCCCTACCCTGCAAAAAATCATGGCCAGCGGCATGCCGGTGGAAATTCGCCACCAGGTACCTCAGGAGGATCTCGCCCGCGTGCAGGCCAACTACGAAAAACTGGGCATCACCGCCACAGTTGCACCCTTTTTCCAGAACATGGCCGCTGCCTACCGGGAAGCAGACCTGATCATCTGCCGGGCCGGTGCCACCACCGTGGCCGAATTGGCGACTGTGGGCAAACCCGCTCTCTTCATCCCCTACCCTTTCGCCGCCGATGACCACCAGACCGCCAACGCCCTGGCCATGGTACGGGCCAACGGTGGCTGGATGCAACCACAACAGGCATTGACCATCGAATGGTTGACAGAGTTTCTGCTGGCACGCATGGCAGACCCAGAGGGGTTGATCGCCGCCGGACGACAGGCTTTGAGCCTGGCCACCCCCCGATCCGCCCAGCTGATTGTCGATCAACTCTTGGCCCTGATTGCAAAAAAATACTGAATGCCGCCCGCAGGACAAGCCTTGTTTGCCCAGGGCCAAAAATATCGTTAACACCCCCGCACCCTCTCATGGAACCGTGCCTCCAGCCCACTTCCTTGCTATAATTTGTCGAAAACTGTGATTGAGTGAAACCGATGAGAGAGAAAGCCAGGGGGAAATCCCCCGCTTCAACCGCACCTGGAGCCAAACATCAGAGCGTTTTGATGCAAGAGGTGCTGGCGGCTCTGCGTCCCGTGCCAGGGGGAACCTATGTGGATGCCACCTTCGGCGACGGCGGCCATACGGAGGCCATCCTGCACCACATCGGCCCTGCCGGCCGGCTGTTTGCGCTGGATCGAGATCCGTCCGCCTTCCATCGAAATGCGGCACTGTTGGAGCGGTATGGAGAACAACTGACCGTCATCCATACCCCCTTCAGCCAGTTGAAAACGGTTTTGGCCGCGCAGGCTGTTGTGGCCGTCCACGGCATACTGTTCGACCTGGGGGTCTCCTCTCGACAATTGGATGAACCGGAACGAGGCTTCTCTTTCCAAAGCGATGGGCCCTTGGATATGCGCATGGATCAATCTGCAGATGCCCTGTCACCTCAGACCGCCTCTCTGCAAAAACAGACACCTTCTGAACGGATAACGGCCGCCACCATTGTGAACACCTTTGAAAAAGAGGCCCTGGCAGAGCTGTTTTTTTGTTTTGGCGAGGAGCGTCATGCCCGCCGTATTGCGGCAGCCATCGTCATGGATCGTCAACGGCAGCCCTTTACCACCACCCGGCAATTGGCCGCCCTGCTGGAACGGATCATGCCCGGCGGTCAGGCCGCCATTCATCCCGCCACCCGGGTCTTTCAGGCGTTGCGCATCGCTGTCAATCGGGAACTGGAAGAGCTGCAAACCGGTCTCTCCCACGCCATGGAGCTGCTGACCGATGGGGGACGGGCGGTCGTGATCAGCTTTCACTCCCTGGAGGACCGGATTGTCAAACAGCTTTTCCGCCAGGCAACAGACCCTTTGCAACGCCCGCCGGGCCCGTCGGCAGGACCCCATTTGCTGGTTCAACCCCACGCCGTGACGCCCTCTTTCCGCCTGCTGACCCGCAAACCGCTCTCGCCCGGCCCGGCAGAGATTGGCAACAATCCCCGCTCACGCAGTGCCCGGATGCGGGCCATCGAGCGGTTGAGCGGGGGCCCCGGTGGCGGCGTAGCCGCCTTGCTGCCCGCCCATCTCCACGGCCAGCCATGAGACCGGGTTGGCCCATCCTCATGTTTTTGAGTGTTCTCCTGGTGTTGACAGCAGCCATCACCATCTCTTCCCGTGTCTGGATGCTGGAGAGTCATCGGGAGTTGACTCAGGAACAAAAACGGTATAACGAGCTCCTGGACAAGGAAAACGCCCTCCAGATAGAGTTGATCTCCCGCACCGACATGAACACCATCGAACGCCGGGCCCGTCAGGAGCTGGGCATGCAGCCCCTTTGGCCCACCCAGTGGCGGGTGCTGAAACCATGAAACCCATCCGCAGCAAAGCAACCGCCCCCAAAGCCACCAAACCCCCCATCACCAGTCGGTTGACGGGCGGCAAGAGTTGCGCGGTTCCCAAGCAGCGTCCCCATCGGGGTTCCCTGTGGCGGACCGCCAGTGGGGAAAAGCGATTTTCCCTGACCTGGCCGCGGCTGCCCTCTCTCTCCAACCCCCTGACATGGCGCAAGAAGGCCCCCTCTGCACCCCCGATCGACTCCCAGGATACAGAGGGTACAGCCCCCCGCAAAAAACATGCACTGGCCAAGCGGTGGATGGCGGCTGGCAGTCGCCTTGCCCTGGGAAACAAAATTACGGCCATTCATCGGCGGCTCACCGCAACCCGTACGGTGGCCACGACCGGACAGGAGAGTGCAGAGGCAGCGGAACGACCCGCCAAACGGCACCGCCTGCGGGAAAAGTTGGGTTCCATCGGGCACAGGTTGGCGACCCAAAAGATGCCTGGTCTGCCACTGCGGCGCACTGTTCCGCCCCAATCTCCGGAGCAACCCAAACCCACCGCCAAGCCCGCCACCAAGCCCGCCACCAGGCGTGCCGACCGACCACTGGGGGACTCTCTGGCCCGCTTTGGCCTGGCTCTGTTGGGGAGCGGTTTTGCCCTGCTTGCCCTGCTGCTGCCCACCCAGCGGGCCGGCACCCCCGCCCCGCGCAAGCGACCACCGGTTGCCATCCATCTGCCAAAGGTGCCCGCCTTTCTGGCACGCCGCACCCTGCAGGTGCCGGTTCAGAGTCCGGAGTCCATCGAAAAGCGTCTGAAATTTTTATTTGGCATGTTTTTATTGGCCTTTCTTGTACTGGCAGCCCGGGCGGTGGATCTGACCGTGGTTCAACACGAGACGCTGAAGGCCCGGGCGCAAAGCCAATATCGCAAACGCATTGTCACCCCTGCCCATCGGGGCCGCATCCTGGACCGCAATGGCAAGACCCTCTCTGTCAGTCTGCCGGTCAAATCTCTCTCGGTGGATGTGGACCGGATGGAGGATGCCGGCTTGTTGGCGGAACGGTTGGCACCGTTGATCGACTGGCCGCTGGAGCAACTGCGTCATCGTCTCAGCAGTGCGCGCAAGGGCTCGTTTCCGGTTTTGCAGCACCAACTGACCCCAATGGTCATCCACAAAATTCAACAGATGGAAAACCCGGCCCTCTTTTTGACACCAGAGGTTCAGCGATTCTATCCCATTGGCGAGGTCACCTCCCACATTCTGGGATTTACCGATTTTGATGGCCATGGTGTCGAGGGGTTGGAACGGTCCTTGGAGGCGAAACTGCAGGGAAAACCGGGGGAGACCATCTTTACCCATGACCGTCTGGGGCAGCCCATGCCGATGGATCAGGCCGTCGAGACCGATCAACCGGGGATGGATGTGGTGTTAACCATTGACACCAACATTCAATATATTGCCTATCGCTCGCTCCTCAAGGGGATTACCAAAGCCCAGGCCAAGGGGGGTACCGTGATCGTCATGAACCCCAACAGTGGCGAGATCTACGCCATGGTCAATCAACCGGGTTTCAATCCCAACAATCTGAGTGGGAGCAAGGCGGACGAACGGCGTAATCGGGCCATTGCCGATGCCTATGAACCGGGCTCCACCTTTAAAACTTTTACCGTTTCCGCTGCCCTGGATCTGGGCCTGGTGAACCCCACCACCGGTTTTGATGTCCATGGAGGAACCCTCCGGGTTGGTGGCCGAACCATACGCGACTTTCACACCGGCAAGCGTTGGCTCTCCGTGGCCCAGATTGTGGAGACCAGCTCCAATGTGGGGGCGGCCAAAATCGGCCTGTTGATCGGCAACGCCCATATGGATGAATACATCAACCGGTTTGGTTTTGGCAAAGCCACCGGGGTGGGGTTTACCAATGAATCTCCCGGTTCGGTGCCGGATATTTCCGCCTATCGTATCGTCGGTTTGGCCAACCGTTCCTATGGGTATGGCATCACGGCCACCCCCTTGCAGTTGGCAACCGCCACCGCTGCTGCCATCAATGGCGGCCTTTATTACAAGCCTCGTTTGATTGCCGGCAACCGGGTAAATGGTGAATTTATCCCCAACAAGCCGGAGGAGCCGCACCGGGTTCTCAAACCTGAAACCTCGGCCACCATGCGGGAAATTTTGGCCCTGGCGGTTGGCCCGGATGGTACCGCCCCGCAGGCCCGGGTGGAGGGATACACGGTTGCCGGCAAGACCGGTACCGCCCGCAAGGCCATGGGGGCACAGGGCTATGTCCGAGGCCACTATTTTGCCTCGTTCGTGGGGTTCATCCCGGTGGACAAACCGCAACTGCTCATCTATGTCAGCGTGGATGAACCGAAAGGGGTTTTTTACGGCGGGTTGGTTGCTGCCCCCATTTTCCGGGAGATTGCGCAGGAAATTTTGCCGCTGTTATCCATCTTTCCTGAAAATCGTACCGACCCTGAGCTGCCGCCCCTGTGGAAACCGACTCCTGATCCCAAAGAGGCACCCCAAACAAAGGCGGCTTCTGCGCAAAAGGGGGCCGTCAAGGCAGACCACAAGGGCCACGCCGACAGCAAGTCGGCCAAGAAGGGGGATAAAAAATCGGCCAAAAAAGAGGAGCCGGAGACCCCGCCGGAGGAGCCTTCGCCACTGCTGGATCTCAGTCTGGCGGATGCCCTGGAACAGCTGAAAAAAGAGGAGATCATTCCGCTCATCGAGGGTCATGGCCGCGTGGTGCGGGTGGAAAAAACCGCCGACGGCACGCCGCGTCTGTTTCTTGAATGAGTATGCGCACATGATCGCAACCAGTTCTTGCCGGGCTTTGGCGGCTCGTTGTGAGGGGGTGCGGATGCAGGGCCCGGACCTGCCGATCACCGGCCTCAGTGCGGATTCCCGCCAGGTAGCCCCCGGTTTTCTCTTTGCGGCCCTGGCCGGCACCCGCACGGTCGGCAGCCATTTTGTGACAGCGGCCCTGGCGGCCGGGGCGGTGGCTGTTCTCCACGATGGCAGTCTGGAGCTGCCGGCGTCGGTGGCGCAGTTCAGCCATCCCAACCCCCGTCATGCGTTGGCCCTGTTGGCGGCTGCCTTTTATGGCAATCCTGCCCGGCAGATGCGCATGGTTGCCATCACGGGCACCAATGGCAAGACCAGCACCGCAGCGATGGTGGAGGCCATTTTGTTGCAGCAGGGCGAACGGGTTGGTGTGATTGGCACGACCGGTATCCGTTATCCCGGCTTTGAGCAGGCCAACCCTCTGACCACCCCTGACCCGGTTGCCCTGCATCGGCAATTGCGCAACATGGCGGACAACCGGTGCAGTTCGGTGGTGATGGAGGTCTCCTCCCATGCCCTGGATCAGCATCGAACCGCCGGTATTCCCTGGCAGGTGGCTGTTTTTACCCATCTGTCGCGGGACCATCTGGACTATCACCAAACAGAGCAGGCCTATTTTGACAGCAAGGCGGCCCTGTTTTTGCGGGATGGCCCTGCCAGGGCGGTTATTGGTATCGAAGAGCCCTGGGGGCAGCGGTTGGCGCAGCGGTGTTTGGGGGTTTTGCCGGTTGCCACCTTCTCCATCGGCCCACCCGTACATGCGCCTGTGGTGCCGCCACTGACCGATCCGGCCCTTGTCGCGCAGCCGTTTTATGCGGACGACATTGCACTCTCCTGGCTGGGGTGTCGGTTCAGGCTTCACACTCCGGTTGGGACTCTGCCTGTCACCCTGCCCGGTGCGGGTCGGTTCAATGTGGCCAACGCGCTGGCCGCCGCCGCCACCGGTTGGCAATTGGGTATCCCCGAGGCGACCATTGCGGCGGGTTTGCGGCAGTTCAGCCCGGCACCTGGACGGATGCAAACCGTTCAGGGGGGACAGCCCTTTGCGGTCGTGGTGGATTATGCCCACACCCCGGATGCGCTGGAGCGGGTGTTGCAGACGGCCAGGAGTTTGACAACCGGTCGTATCATTGCTGTTTTTGGTTGTGGTGGGGAGCGGGACAGCGGCAAGCGGCCGTTGATGGGACAGGTGGCCGCCCGGCTGGCGGAGCAGACCATTGTCACCGATGACAATCCCCGTTCGGAAGATCCGCAAGCCATTCGCGACGCCATTGTGCAGGGCTGTCGACAGGAAGCGGGTTCGGTAGAGGTGTTGCCAGATCGGGCCGAGGCCATCGCGCACGCAATCGCCATGGCTGACCCGGGTGATGCGGTGATTATTGCAGGAAAAGGCCATGAAACCGTACAGATAACGGCCAAGGGCTGTCAGCCTTTCGATGATGTGCAAACCGCACGTCATTGTCTGGCCGCCCAGGGGTGGAAAGAGGTTTTGCAATGATTGCAGGGGTCTGTGAAACGTCACGCTCCCCAGCGGGGTGCAGGGGCTTAAGCCCCATATACGCTAACGTGATTGCGATCTTCCTTTAAACGATTGCAGGGGTCTGGGGAGCGTCACGCTCCCCAGCGGGGTGCAGGGGCAGAGCCCCTGCTGAACTGCGCGTTTTCCCAAAGCCAATTTTCGCAGAAAATTGGCGCAACGCGCACAAAACCGCCCCGAAGGGGCGACCTTGGGAGGGCGGCAGCCCGACGCGCACGGTTGTATCACGGATAAATGCTTGGATGAGAAACCAGAAGCTTCGGACATTCCGCTTTTTGTTTGACACAAGGCCAGGGGTGTTTTTTTTCCAAGCTATGCCCAATTTGGCCAGCTTTCAGTCGGGCTGCCGCCCTCCAGGAGTGCCCCTGCGGGGCGTTTTGGGCGCGCTGCGCCCATTTGCTGCGCAAATGGGCTTCGGTGAAAGCGCGCCCGTTACATGCAGGGGCTTTGCCCCTGCACCCCACCGGGGACCGTGACGGTCCCCGGACCCCTGCAATTGTTTAAAAAGATAAAAGTATGGGTAGGATCACCATGGTAGCGCATATGGGGCTTTGCCCCTGCACCCCACCGGGGACCGTGACGGTCCCCGGACCCCTGCAATTGTTAAAAAAGATTAAAAAAATATGGGTATGATCACAACCATCCGAAGCCGCCCATACCCGGCGGTCGCGTTTTTTTGCTAAAAGGTGCCCCACCATGTATGAAAAAATTCGCACACTCCATTTTGTCGGTATCGGAGGGATTGGCATGAGCGGCATTGCCGAAGTGCTGCTCAATCTGGGTTACCGAATCTCCGGTTCCGACATGGCAGAGAATGCCTCCACAGAACGACTGCGCCGGATGGGAGCCACCATCTACCTGGGACATCGAGAGGAAAATATCGTGGACGCCGATGTGGTGGTCCACTCCTCCGCCGTCACCCACAACAACCCTGAAATGCAGGCCGCCCGCCGACTGCGCATTCCCATCGCCCGCCGCGCCGAAATGCTGGCCGAATTGATGCGCATCAAATATGGTATCGCCATCGCTGGCACCCACGGCAAAACCACCACCACCTCGATGGTGGCCACCCTGCTGGGCCGGGCCGGCATGGACCCGACCGTGGTCAACGGGGGCATCGTCAAAGCGTTCGACAGCAATGCCCGCCTGGGACACGGCGATTTCATGGTGGCAGAAGCCGACGAAAGCGACGGCTCCTTTCTCAAACTGTTTCCCATCATCGCCGTCGTCACCAACATGGACCCGGAACACCTGGACCACTACGGCAGCTTTGATCAGGTGCGCGCAGCCTTCATGCGCTTTGTGGAAAAAATTCCCTTCTACGGCTTGGCCGTGCTCTGCCTGGATCACCCGGAGGTGGCCGCCATGGTGCCCAAACTCACCGACAAACGGGTGATCACCTACGGCCTGAACCCCGGAGCAGACTATCAGGCCATCAACATCAGAAGAGAAGCAGACCGTACCCGCTTCCAGGTGAAACGCCAGGATCCGGTACAAGGCACCTCTGCACTGCTGGGAGATGTGGGGCTGGCCATGCCCGGCCACCACAATATCTGCAACGCCCTGGCCGCCATCGCCGTGGCCATGGAACTGGAAATTCCCTGGTCGGTCATCGACCAGTCACTGGATCAATACAAAGGGGTGAGCCGACGGTTTGATCTGCTCTGCAACAGCCCGGAACGGGTCATCGTCGACGATTATGCCCACCACCCCAAGGAGATTGCCGCCACCCTGCAAGGAGCCAGAGAGGGGTTTGGACAGGAGAGGCGATTGGTGGCCCTCTTTCAACCCCATCGATACAGCCGCGTCCGCGACCTGTGGTCAGAGTTTCTGGGCTGCTTCCGGCAGGCTGACCTGGTGCTGGTCGACCATATTCACCCCGCCGGAGAGAGCCCTCTGCCCAATATCTCCCCAGCCGAAATGCACGACCAACTGCTGACAGGCATTCAACAACACAGCGGCATCCCAACCGCCCCCCTGCCCGGCGGTGACCTGCTGGTCGAGGGACGACAGGAGCTGGAGGCACTGCTGCAACCGGGAGATGTCCTGGTCTTCCTGGGGGCAGGCAGTATTACAAAAAAAGCCCGCAATTTTGCCAAGCCTTGACCCTGTTGCCGGAATCTGCTCTGATACCCCTCCCTCGTTGGGGGCGGGGTGTCAGAGCCTTCTTATCTCCTAAAATATAACGAAAAAACGCTTTGCTATACCCTATCGATCACTGGCTGGCCGAACTGCAGGAGCCTGTTTGGGTCAATGCACCGCTGGCAGCCCGCACCACATGGAAAATTGGCGGCCCGGCCCGTTGGCTGATCCAACCGGAATCGGTTTCCGGGTTGCAACAGCTGCTGCTCACCTGGCCTGCGGAGTTGCCTCGGCTGTTGTTGGGGGGGGGCAGCAATATACTGGTTGACGATAATGGGTTCCATGGCGTAATCTTGGATCTCACGGGCCGGATGAATCGATTGACCCTGCTCTCCTCTCCGACCGACGACACGGTTTTGCTCCGGGCAGAGGCCGGTGCGAGCACCCGGACCCTGGCCCATTTTGCCCGCAGCCATGGCTTGACCGGTGCAGAGTTTTTGGCAGGCATTCCGGGCAGCGTCGGCGGAGCCTTGCGAATGAATGCCGGGGCCTACGGCAGCGAGATGGCCGCCATTGTCGTTGCGTGCGAACTGTTGGACGCCGAAGGGGAAATGCATACCCTGCCCGTACAACAGTTGGGGATGGGGTACCGAACCACCCGGATCCCGGCCGACTGGATCTTTTTGTCGGCCCAGTTGGTGTTGCAGCGAGGAGACCCTGTGGCAATCCGTGAACGGATGCGCAGCTTGAACCGGGCCCGACGCAACAGTCAGCCGTTGGCCTTCCCTTCGGCTGGCAGCACCTTCAAAAATCCCCCCAGCGGACCGCTGGCTTGGCAATGGATTGAGGCAGCGGGCATGCGGGGAGCCTGGGAAGGACACGCACAAGTATCAGAGAAACATTGCAATTTTTTGATCAACCGGGGCGGTGCCCGCTCTCGGGACATGCGCGTTTTGATCGACCGTGTTCGGACAGGGGTAGACAAAGCGGGCGGGGGAGAGTTGGCGTTGGAGGTCGGCATTGTCGGCCCCCTGGGTTTGCTCGCCCTGTGAACTGGGCAGATGCGCCGTTGCGGGCAGGCGTGAACCAAACAAACATTCGCATGGGTTGGCCGTGGATAAGACAAAAAAAATTGGCGTATTACTGGGTGGTTCCTCGACGGAACGGGCGGTCAGTCTGCGAAGCGGGGCGGCTTTGCTGGCCGCTTATCAACGTCTGGGTTGGTCGGTCGTTGCCATCGACACCCAGTTTGGACGAGAGCTGCCTGCCCAACTGTTGGCCCACGGGATTGAGGTGGCGGTCATCGCCCTGCACGGCCCCATGGGAGAGGATGGCAGCGTCCAGGGACTGTTGGAGGTGATGGAAATTCCATACACCGGTTCTGGCGTCACGGCCTCGGCTCTCTGCATGAACAAGTTGATCAGCAAGCGTTTTTTTCAACAGATGGGTATCGCCACACCGGCCTGGGAAGAGGTGCGGCTGGCCCCTGGGGATCCGGACGCCTTGTCCCGGATGGTGGCAGATTTGACCCCCAGGTGGCAGGACAAGAGCTTTTTTGTCAAACCCGCCTCAGCCGGTTCCAGCGTTGGCATCCGACGGGTTGGCCAGATAGAGGAGCTGGCAGCCGCCCTGACCGCCGCCGCTGCAGCGGCGGCACAACCGGGAGAAGCGGCGGAGATACTGCTGGAGCAGGAGGTTGTCGGTGCCGAAGTGACCCTCTCCATTCTGGATGGCACCCCGCTGCCGCTGATTGAAATTTGCCCGGTGGAGGGATTTTACGACTATTTAAACAAATACACTCCAGGTAAAACCCGTTATCTGGTGCCGACTGAGTCCCTGTCGGTACAGGATATCCAAGGCGCAACAGATACGGGGCTGGCGGCCAGTCAACGAATGGGATGCCGGGGCCTGCACCGGGTGGATATGATTGTTGACCGGGCGGGTTGTGCCTGGGTACTGGAGATCAATACCATACCCGGTTTGACAGAGACCAGCCTGGCACCCAAAGCCGCCGCTGCGGCCGGGTTGACCTTTGACGCCCTGGCAGAACGGATCCTGGCCGGGGCCACGCGGGATTTAAGTTGCGCAAACAAATTGCCACACTCTTTTTGATTGGCCTGCTTGCAGCCGGTGTGCTAGGCTGGCGCGAGGCGAACAAGCCGGGCTGGTTTCCCCTGCAGGAGATGCGCATCTCCGGCTTGGCCAACACAACGGTTGTCCAGGCCACGGAGGTGGTCGGGATTGAAAAGGGCGTCAACCTGCTGGGCGTCGAACCCAGGAGCGTCAAGAGCCGCATGGAAACGCTGCCTTGGGTACGATCTGTCCACGTCAAACGGCAGTTTCCATCCACCTTGATCGTGCGGGTGGTGGAAAAGGTGGCCGTGGGAATGGTACGGGAAAAAGATCGGTTGTTTTTGGTGGACGAGTATGGGGCAATCATCAAGCCGCTGGAAAAGACGGACCCCTTGATGTTGCCCATTATTGTCTCGGCTCCGGGAGAGGAGAAGGCGGCACAGGTGGTCTGGTTGATCAATCTGTTGTCAAAGCATGCGTGGCTGAAAGGTCGCATCTCCGAAGCCGTCGGGTTGCCGGGCGGACGTTGGGCGTTATACACCAAACAAGGTGTCAAATTATTGCTCTCCCAACAGACAGATCAGGGGCTGGAGCTGCTGCGCCGATTGCAGGAGCAGTTTGCCGTCCTGGATCGAAAAATACGCCAGGTTGAGCTGCGCATCCCAGGTAAAGCGATGGTTCGGTTTGCCTTGTAAAAATGTGTAACAGGTGTCGTGACCCCTTTCACATCGTGGCTATTGATGGTAAATAGGGTGTTGGGGGGGAGTGTTTGTCTCCTGCGTTTGTGACGGGTTTCAGGTCTGAAACAGAGTTTATCCAATCCTTTTTCCAAATGGACATGTGATGCCCATACAGGATCAAAATTTGATTGTCGGTCTGGATATTGGCACAACAAAAATATGCTGTATCGTTGCCGATCTGCAGGCGGATGGTCGTCTGGATATTATCGGAGTTGGCAGCCACCCCTCCCGGGGGCTGCGCAAAGGTGTGGTGATCGACATTGACTCGACCGTGGAAAGCATGCGCATGGCGGTCGAGGAAGCGGAAATGATGGCGGGTGTAGAGATCAAAATGGTCTACGCGGGCATCGCCGGGGGCCATATCAAGAGTGGCAACTCCAACGGTGTGGTCGCCACCAAAGATGGTGAGGTCACCGCCAGCGATATTCAGCGGGTTTTGGATGCGGCCCGTGCCCATAACATCCCCATGGATCGGGAGATACTCCACATCATACCACAAGAGTACATACTGGACGGTCAGGATGGCATCAAGCAGCCCATGAACATGTCCGGGGTTCGGCTGGAGGCCCGTGTCCATATCGTCACGGGTGCCGTTGCCTCGGCGCATAACATTATAAAGTGCGTTAACCGTTGCGGACTGGATGTGGGTGATATTATCCTGGAGCAACTGGCTTCGGCTGAAGCGGTGCTCACCCCTGACGAGAAAGAGTTGGGCGTCTGCTTGTTGGATATCGGTGGTGGTACCACCGATATTGCGTTGTTCTGTGAGGGACATATCAAACATACGGCGGTTCTGGCCATCGGGGGGGATCACCTCACCAATGACATTGCCGTCGGTCTGCGCACCCCGACACGGGAAGCCGAGTTGATCAAAAGAAAATATGGTTGCGCCCTCTCTTCCATGGTCAACCCGGAGGAGGTGATTGAGGTACCGAGCGTGGGGGACCGCAAGCCTCGCTCTCTGGGACGGCATATACTGGCCGAGATTATCGAACCCAGAGTGGAAGAGCTGTTTACCCTGGTCAGCCGGGAGTTGGCCCGGTCCGGTTTCGAGGAGCAGTTGGCCGCCGGAGTCGTGTTGACGGGGGGTACCTCCATCACGGAGGGGATGGTGGAGCTGGCCGAGGAGGTGTTCAACAAGCCCGTGCGTCGTGGTGTTCCCCAAGGCATAGGCGGCCTGGTCGATGTGGTCAACAGTCCCGTTTATGCCACTGCGGTTGGGTTGGTGCAGTTTGCCAGCCATAACGAAAAAGAGTTTTCCAGGCAAATGGCCCCCATCGGCGGCCAATCCGTACAAAACATATTCCAGCGCATGCGCTCTTGGCTGGGTGATTTTTTTTAATGATTCGCGGTACTTGGATGCTGCATCGACGCTCCGTCGGTATGGCTTTCGTCTGCGCTATGGATACGGCTATCTTTCTCTCCTTGGGGGATTTCGATGATAATCGAAGAATTTGACCATACCAACCAGTTGGATGCACGCATTAAGGTGGTGGGTGTCGGTGGGGGCGGCGGTAATGCCATCAACAATATGATTCAATCCCAGTTGGATGGGGTCGAGTTTATCGTCGCCAATACGGATGCTCAGGCTCTGGCGCGCAACCTGGCTCCGACCCGCATCCAGATCGGCGAAAATGTTACCCGTGGCCTGGGGGCCGGTGCCAAGCCGGAGATTGGCATGCGCGCCGCCGAGGAGAGTCAGGACCGCATCCGTGAGTCTTTGACGGGAGCCGACATGGTCTTTATCACGGCGGGCATGGGAGGCGGCACCGGAACGGGAGCCGCGCCCATTATTGCCAAGATTGCCAAAGAGCTCGGGATTTTGACCGTGGCCGTTGTCACCAAGCCGTTCAACTTTGAGGGCAAGCGTCGTTATCGCTTTGCAGAAGAGGGTTTGGAAGAGTTACGCAAACATGTGGATACGGTCATCACCATCCCCAATCAAAAGTTGTTGGGCGTGGTCGGCAAGAACACCACCATCCTGGAGGCGTTTCGCCGGGCGGACGATGTGTTGAATCAGGCGGTGCGGGGTATTACGGATCTGATTACCGTGCCGGGGTTGATCAATGTCGACTTCGCCGATGTGCGCACCGTCATGGATGAGATGGGACAGGCCATGATGGGAGCTGCGGAAGGCAGCGGAGATACCCGTGCCCTGGATGCGGCCACGCATGCCATCTCCAGTCCGTTGCTGGATGACGTCTCCATCCACGGTGCCCGTGGCGTGCTGATCAACATTACCGGCGGTTATAACTTATCGCTGCAAGAGGTGGATGAGGCGGCCACCGTGGTGCGGGATATGGCCCACGAGGATGCCATCATTGTTTTTGGTGCCGTTCTGGATGAGACCATGGAGGATACGGTGCGGGTAACCGTCGTGGCCACCGGTATTGGTACCGCCGAAAAGGTCAATTTTCCCACCAAAAAAGAGCCTGCCCCCTCCTTTTATCCACAGGCCTCCTCTCAGCAACAGCCACGACGTTATGCGCAGGCCGCCGCCGCCGCCGCAACCCCCCCTCCGACCACCCAGCGGAGAGCCGCCCCCACCTCTGCCCAGGAAGAGTTTCGGGAAAGAGGCGGTCGTGCCACCACCCGGAGACCAGTCAACCTGGAACAAAATCTGGACCAGGTCAACTCGGAAGACTCTTTTGACGTACCCACGTTTTTGCGTCGACAGATGGATTGATCCGCGAACGCCCTGGAAAGTGACCGGAGAACGGTTGCCGGGTCAGTCTGTTTTCTCATAAAATACAATGTGTTGGTTTTCCTGCTTCCCGGATGACCGCGCGAATTGATTGCCGACCCTTGCCCCGCCTGCAGGCCTGTCAAATGCCCTGTCGGCGGGGTTTTCATTTTTTCCTTTCCTCATTCCAATAAAAATCGTACTATTCCGTGTTCTTGGACGAATCGTGCATCGCGTCTGATTTTTGGCACTGAGATTGCTGTACTGGTTATCGGGTTAACGGAATTGATCAAAACAGGCACAGACAAGCCGACAATTGATAATTCTTTGACACCCGCAAGGACGAACGCACCCAAAACATGACACATCAGCCGATGTCATGCAGGTGGGGGGGGAAGCGGTCCTGCACAGATCAAGCACCGGGCCAACTTTTTTTTACTGGGATCTGCCAAATGATTTTCCAAAGAACCTTAAAAAACACAATTCGCTGCACGGGCATTGGCCTTCATAGCGGGAAAAAGGTTTATCTTTCTCTGCGTCCGGCACCGGTCAACACCGGCATCGTGTTTCACCGCACGGACATGAAAGGGGCGTTGGTCCCGGCCAAGGTGCAAAATGTGGTGGATACCCGCCTTTGTTCCAGCATTGCCAACCAGGATGGTGTTCGGGTGTCAACAGTTGAACATTTGTTGGCGGCCTTCGCCGGTCTGGGTGTCAATAATGCCTATGTCGATCTGGATGGGCCGGAAATTCCCATCATGGACGGCAGTGCTGCACCCTTCGTTTTCTTGATTCAGTGTGCGGGTGTTGTGCAACAAAAGGCATACAAACGCTGGATTCGGGTCAAAAAGGCTGTCTCCGTCTCCCACGGCAACAAAAAGGCCACCTTTGAACCCTGCGACCGTTTCCGGGTCAGCTTTCTTATTGACTTTGATCATCCGCTCCTCTCGGAACAGGGGGAGGAGTTGGATATTACCGAAACCACCTTTATCAAAGAGATCAGCCGGGCCCGCACCTTTGGTTTCCTCAAAGAGGTGGAGCAACTCCGTTCCAACGGCTTGGCGCAGGGAGGCTCGCTCGATAATGCCATCGTCATGGGCGATTTTCGCATCCTGAATGAGGGTGGGTTGCGTTATGAGAAGGAGTTTGTGCGTCATAAAATGATTGACGCCATCGGCGATCTCTATCTGCTCGGCCATCCCGTCATCGGCCATTTCAAGGGTATACGCTCGGGACATGCCTTGAACAACATGCTGCTGCGCAAACTGCTTTCCCATGCCAATGCCTGGGAGTTTGTGGAAGGAGAGCAGGTTGCACAGCTCCTGCAGGGAGAAAACCCAGCACTGCAAACAGACAATCCCGTACCGATGGAGGCTCTGACGCCTGCCATGGGGTTGTCGGCCTAGTCGACGTACCGCTTTTGGGGGGCGGCTCCCCGCCCCCCCCCAAAAAAGCTCCCTGTTTGGTTGTGCTCTCGTTCTCCCAATTGAAGTTCAAAGGTCAACCGGTCCCCGTGACCTTGTGAATCAGCCCAAACCCCCATAAAGACAATGAATGTTCGCCCGCCCTCCCGGGGATGGTTGCTGCTCCTTCTTCCCCTGTTTATTGCCCTGTGGCTGGGGGGAGGTCTCTTTTCCGAAGAACAAACAGAAGCGTGTGAAGGAAGTCGCCTCTTTACCTGTCGCGAGTTCAAGGATCCCTCCAAACCCGGCGTCATTCAACATGCAGCCCTCTTCCAACAAGGGGAGAGGATTTACGCCAGGGCGGAGATGGAGCCGGAGATTCTCAAAGAGCTTACCGAGCTGTTGGACAATGGGGAGCCGCTTTGGGTGGTTTACCGGTTCCGCCTTTATCGCATCCATCCCTGGTGGCCTGACCTGCGTATCAGCCAGGCGATTCTGAAGCGACGCTTGCGTCTGCGTCTCATCACCCGTCGCTATGAAATGCTGGATGGCGAGACGGGTCAGATTCAATATTCAAACAACCCCGAAGAGGCCATGAATTTTCTGGGCGCGCCGCGTTATGTTCTGATGGGTGCGTTGCAAAAGAAAGGCAAATTTTTTACTGCCGACCGCAGTTACCGGTTAAATATCGATTTGACACTGGAACATGAGGACATGTCCTATTTTTTCCATTTATTGGACCGTTGGTTCCAGTTTGGCCAATCCAGCATGTTCCACTTCCAGACCGGCTACATACCATGAAAACAAACTCCAACCCACTGAAATTATGGTTGTTACCCCTGTTGTTTGCCGTGGTGGTCATTGCGGTGCTGACCGGGCAGGGGTTGCGGGGCATGGCTGCCCTGGAAGGGGGCAAATATGGAATGTTTTTCTTGATTTTGCTCTATGTCAACCTGTTTCTGGTGTTGGCATTGGGTGTCCTGGTGGTCCGCAATCTGCACCGTCTTTGGCTGGACCGCCGCCAGCGGCGTACCGGCTCCCGATTGCGTACCCGGATGGCCATGCTGTTTGTGACGCTGTCATTGGTGCCCACCTTGATCGTCGCCATTTTGTCGGTCAATTTTCTCAACCGTGGTGTAGACACATGGTTTTCAGACAAGATTTCCCACGCTCTGGAAAATTCACTGGAGGTTTCCAGAGCCTATTATGGTGAAAATCAGCGTGTTGTACGCCATGATGCCGAATCCATCATCCGCAACCGGGCGATTACGACCGCCTTGGCCCTGCAGGATAACGAGGAGGCCTCTGCGGTGTTGGAGGCGGAAAGAGAGGCCCGCAGTCTGGATGAAATCACGATTATTCGGGCCGATGGCACCCGTATCGCCAGCGCAGGCAATTTGCCCTTTGATCCCATACCGGATCTCGGCCCCCTGGCGGATGACTCTTCCCGTTCCCTGTTGACCACCAGTGACAGCGGTGAGCGGGTGCGAGCCTATGTGCGCCTGGGGGATGATCTTTATCTGTCGGCAGGCCACTGGATAGATCGCCAGATTCTGGCCCAGATGGATACCATTGAGTCGGTCTATGTGCATTACCATCGTCTGCGAGCCTCCCATGGTCTGCTGAAGGCCAACCACACGGTCACGCTGGCATTGATCACCCTGTTGTTGCTGTTGGCTGCCATCTGGTCCGGGCTGCATATTGCGGATGAACTCACCAATCCGATTACCGAACTGGTCATTGGTACCCGCAAAGTGGCCATTGGGGATCTCTCCGTCACCTTGTCGGTTACCGGGGATGACGAACTGGCAACCCTCATGGCCTCCTTCAATGCCATGACGCAAAAGTTGATGGAAAACCAGCAGGAGTTGCAGAGCACCAATGCCCTGTTGGAGGAGCGGCGCAGTTTCATGGCGGCCATTGTGGGCAATATTTCGGCCGGTGTGGTCAGCGTCAACCGTTTTGATGAGATCACCCTGATGAATCCTGCGGCGGGTCTGTTGTTGAACTGTTCTCCCGAGCGGGCGATGGGTCAGCCGTTCATGCAAATCCTGCCGACAGAGGCATTGCAGGCGTTGCAGCCCCTGTTGCAACTGGGCAAGGCCAGGCAGGCCTATCTGACCCGTAGTGCCTCCGGCACTCCTTGGGTTGGCGAAGGAGAAGAGGCCCCCTCCCCCACCAATAAAAATTTATCGGTTCAAATCCAGATAGAGGGTCCGGAAAAGCCCAAAACGTTGCTGGCACGTTTGACCTTGTTGGAAGACAATCAGGGGGCCAGTCGCGGGTTTATTTTGACTTTTGATGACTTGACTGAAGTATTGATCGCCCAGCGCACCCATGCCTGGAGCGAAGTGGCCCGGCGTATTGCCCATGAAATCAAAAATCCTCTGACCCCCATCCAGCTCTGGGCACAGCGCATGCGGCGCAAATATTTGCAACCTCCCGCAGGCAAGGAACGGCGTGATTGGCGTGTTCTGGACGAGGGAACCGAGACCATCATCAATCAGGTGGAAGAGTTGCGGACATTGGTCAATGAGTTTTCCACCTTTTCCAGACTGCCGCGTCCCAGTTTAAAAAAGGATGATATTTCCGTGACCATTCGGGAGGCACTGCGGCTGCATGCAGCGGAGTTGAGCAAGATCACCGTAACAACCCACCTGACCAAAGAGGGCTCCAATTGTCCCCACGATCGTGGTCAGATCAAGCAGGTGATCACCAATTTGATCAGCAACAGTTTGGCAGCCATCGCGGAACGGGACGAGAAGGGACTGTTGGCCATTTCCACGGACATCACGGCGGATGGGGAGTGGTTTTTGTTGCAGGTTGCTGACAGTGGCGGCGGTATTGCGCCGGCCAATCGGGATCGGGTCTTTGAGCCCTATTTTACCACCAAGAAAAAAGGCACGGGTTTGGGTTTACCCATTGTCAAAAAAATTATTGAGGATCATGGTGGCATGATCCGCATTACCGAGTCCCAATGGGAGGGGAGTCTGGTGGAGATTCAACTGCCCTTGCGAACAGCGGCTTTTACTGAATAGATCACATTTTCCACCGCATTGCCCCGGCCCATGGCTCTCCGGGTCATGGACGGCTGGGCTTTGCCAAGAGAAAACAGGCTTATCGAATGGGAGGTATCCAATCCGTTACCATGAATCACACCGTATTGATTGTGGATGATGAAGAGTCCATCCGTACCAGTTTGCGCGGCATTCTGGAAGACGAAAAGTATAGTGTCCTGGAGGCATCGTCCGGCGAAGCTGCCATGGAACTGTTGGAAAAGATACCTGTTTCATCTGTGTTGTTGGATATCTGGATGGAAGGGATCGATGGTGTGGAGACCTTGCGTCGGATCAAGACACAGGGTGTTGGCAAAGAGTTGAACGCGGATGTGCCGATCATCATGATGTCTGGTCATGGCACCATTGAGACGGCGGTCACCGCGACCAAAGAGGGGGCCTATGATTTTCTGGAAAAGCCCTTGTCGTTGGATCGGATTTTGTTGTTGCTGGAGCGGGCCATCCGGGAGTGGTTGCTGATTCGGGAAAACCGTGATTTGCGGGCCCGGGTGGAGGGCCCCCCCCCCATGATTGGCAATGCCCCCGTCATGCAGGCTTTGGAGCAGCAGATATTGCGCATGGCACCCACAGAGGGTTGGGTATTGCTGACCGGGGAGAATGGCACAGGCAAGGAGGTTGCGGCCCGGCGGGTGCATGAGTTGTCCAAGCGTGCCAATGGGCCGTTCATTGCGGTCAATTCGGCGGCCATTCCGGAAAAATCCATTGAGGTCGAGCTGTTTGGCCGCGAAAAGATCGGGCCGTCCGGCGCGCTCATCATCCAGCCGGGTCGCTTTGAGCAGAGTAACAATGGTACGCTTTTTCTGGATGCTGTGGCGGACATGCCGCTCAAAACCCAGGCAAAAATATTGCGTGCCCTGCAAGAGCAGCAGTTTGAACGGGTGGGTGGACAACAGCCCATTCAGGTGGAGGTTCGGGTGATTGCCGCGTCCAATAAAAATCTGGAGGAAGAGTTGGCGGAGGGGCGTTTTCGGCAGGATCTCTATTATCGGTTGAATGTCATCCCGCTGCATATTCCGCCCCTGCGGGAGCGTTTGGAGGATATTCCTGCGCTGGTGGAATATTTTGTCTCCATGCAGCAGCCCAACATGGCACAAACCCGGCATTTTTCCCCGGAGGCTTTGCGTATCATGCAAAGTTATCATTGGCCTGGCAATGTGCGTGAGCTGAAAAATCTGGTGGAGCGGTTGTTGATCATGGCTCCGGGCCCCGCCATCGAGCCGGCCGATTTGCCGGAATTTATCTATAAAAAAGAGGCATCGGATTCCAGTTATCCCTGGCAGGCACTGTTGGAACAAAATCTGCGCGATGCCCGTGAGACCTTTGAGCGTGTCTATTTGAAGGCCCAACTGGAGCGGCAGCAGGGCAATATTTCCCGTACCGCCGAAGTGATTGGCATGGAGCGTTCGGCTCTGCATCGAAAATTGAAAACCTTGGGGTTGGGATAGGTGGAATGTGAGCGTCGTGCATGACCTTTTTTGAAATCTTTCCATCAGGAAAGAGAGACTTCCTGCCAAAAGAGATGTGTGCTACCATGCAGGCCGGATGGGTGGTCGTGGTCCTCGCCCCCAGGTCGGTAACGTCTCGCACTGCGCGAAAGGATTAAAACCGCATGAAAGAGATCCTGCATCTGACACCCGAACAAATTGTCAAAATTATCAGATCATTGCCATTTTTTGCCGCCTTTGACCCGGATGAACAGATCCGGTTTGTCGGCGATGAAACCCGGCTGTTCTGCTACCACAACGGTGAATTTCTTATCCAGGAAGGGGAAGAAGATCACGCACTCTTTTTTTTGCTGGTCGGAGCCGCCAGCGTCGTTAAAGAGGGCACCGTCATTCCCCTGGCCATGCTCGGACCGGGTGACATGTTCGGCGAGGTAGGCTTTCTGATGCCGCGCAGACGCACAACCAACGTCATTGTCCACCCACCGGCGATGCCCCCCCCTGAGACCGCCACACACCCAGAGGATCTCACACCCTCCATTTTTCACGCCCTCCTGGCCGAATCCGATCCGACCGCGACCGCCGTCGCCATCCGGTTTCGACGCTCCATTCTGCAAAAACTGGAACGGCAGACCCGGATCACCTTGAAAAATCAGATTATCCAATGTCTGATGGAGCGGGTGGAAAACATGAATGAGCGTCTGACCCACCTGACAGGCTACCCCCCCCAGTTGCCCATCGATCAAGAGCTGGAGCGTGCCCTGCGCCAGGAAAAAAAACCCTCCCCTGCCACACTGGAACAGACCAAAGAGCGCATCATCAGTCAGTTGGTGGCGTTTGTGGAGGAGTTGAATCGACAGATGGTCGCCATGCCCGCCTCGCTTCGATCCTGAAAATCCGTGGCCAACAACACGCCCTCTTCAGCACCCGAACGACAACCGCAAAACCTGCCCCTCCGTATTGGCGTCAGTGGCTGTCTGCTGGGGGCACGGGTACGCTACGATGGCAGCGATCGATACAATTCATGGTTGAGAGGAAACTGGGCCAATGAGATCCTTTTCATCCCCTTCTGCCCAGAAACCGAATGTGGCCTGGGGGTGCCCAGAGAACCCATGCGCCTGGAAAAAGATGCCGACAACCCCCGTCTGCGTACCCTGCACACCGGCATCGATCATACCCATCGCCTGCGCCAGTGGTCACAGGCGTATATCCAGCAGGCACAAGCAACCGCCTGGGCCGGATGCCTGCTGAAAAGCCGCTCTCCCTCCTGCGGAGTGGCGAATGTCACTGTTTTCCTGGACGATACCCATACGGCACCGGGCAAAGGTCTCTTTGCACAACAACTGCTGCTTGCCAACCCCACCCTGCCCGTGGTCGAAGGGGATCTGCTCCAGGATGCGGCAGCAGTCCAACAATTTTATGACCGCGTCATGGCCTATGCCCAAACGCAACCAGCGGTCCAGACAGACAAAAACAACCTTTAATCGTCATTTCACGGGAGAAGAGTTGGTCAGAATATCCGGTGGCCTGTTCCGTGGCCGTCTCCTGCACCTGCCCAATGATGGCTGGATCCGCCCCACCATGGGTCGGGTGCGGGAGAGTCTCTTCAGCATGCTGGCCCGCCACGTCATCGGTGCCACCAGCCTGGATCTGTTCGCCGGTTGCGGTCTGCTGGGTCTGGAGGCCCTCAGCCGCGGTGCGCAGACCACCTTTTTTGTCGACATTGAACGGAAAGCCGTGCAATCCATCGAAAAAAACGTCACCTTATGCGGCGTCCATGGACATAGCGTCATCCTGCAGGGCGACGCACTGCATCCCCATACCCTGGACCAGATCACAGCCTGGACAACACAACGAGCCGATGGCCACCAGCCGTTCAACCTGGTCTTTCTGGACCCCCCATACCGACGAGGGTTGGTGACCAGTGCGGTGCAACGACTGGCGCAAAGCACCCTGTTGGCCCCGGGTGCCATTATCGTTGCGGAACAGGAGGCCGAAACGGAACCGGAAGCCTCCTCCCCCTGGCAACTGTTGCAAAACAGACGCTATGGTGATACCCGTATTATTTTTTGGCAAACGCCGCCATGAGTGGGGAAAGATCCCCCGGCCTGCCACCATTGACTGGAGTGCCCATGCAGAGAGTTGCAGTCTACCCCGGTACCTTTGACCCGGTTACCCTGGGACATGCGGATGTCATCCAACGAGGCGCGACCTTGTTTGATCGCCTGATCGTGGCTGTCGCAACCAACCCGGCCAAACAATCCCTTTTTTCGATCCAGGATCGAGTGGAATTTTTGCAAAAACAGACCTCTGGCATGGTCAAGGTGGAGGTGTGCCACATGGACGGCCTGTTGGTGGATTTTGCGGTTCAACACAATGCCGGTTTTATTCTGCGGGGACTGCGTGCCGTCTCCGATTTTGAGTACGAATTTCAAATGGCCGCCATGAACCGTAAACTGAACGCCCACCTGGAAACGGTCTTTTTAATGTCCGGGGAATCCACCACCTTTATCTCTTCCCGGCTGATCAAGGAGATTGCCAGCATGGGCGGCGATGTCAGCCCGTTTGTCCCCCCCTGGGTCGTTGCCGCCTTGCATCAGCGTCTCACACCAAGAAATGGTTAAATAGCCTTGAAAACTCTTTTTATCAAGACTTTCGGCTGTCAGATGAATGACTATGACGCCGCCCGTATCGTCGATCTGTTGCGTGCCAGCCATGGCTATCAGCCGGTGGAACAGCCCGAACAGGCCGATCTCATCATCTTCAACACCTGCCATATCCGGGAAAAGGCGGAAGACAAGCTGTTTTCCGAGTTGGGTCGTCTCCATAAACTTGTTCAAATGGCCCACCCCACCCTCAAAACGTCACAGACCCTCTTCGCCGTGGGAGGCTGCGTGGCCCAGGCGGTCGGCCAGGAAATATTTCGCCGGGCCCCTTTTGTACAGTTGGTGTTTGGCCCTCAAACCTACCACCGCTTGCCCACCATGTTGGACCGACTGGCTCGGGAAGGGGGACAGATTGTCGATGCAGAGATCGCCCCTGAATCCAAGTTTGACGAACTGCCCCACAACCAGGGCAGCGGCCCCATCGGCTCGGTCACCGTCCAGGAGGGTTGCAACAAATTTTGTGCCTTCTGCGTCGTTCCCTTTACACGGGGTCGGGAGTGGAGTCGCCCCGTGGCTGCCATTCTGGACGAAATCACCCGCCTGGTGGCACAAGGGGCCGTTGAGATCCAGCTGCTGGGGCAAAATGTCAACGCCTACGAGGGGCTGGACCCCTCTGGTCTCCACCATGACCTGGCTCTGCTGATCCGACGGGTCGCCCTGTTGCCGGGGGTGGAGAGGATTCGCTTTGTGACCTCCCACCCAGCGGATATGACCGACGAACTGGTGGAAATCTTTGCCGACATTCCCCAATTGTGCCCCTATTTTCACCTGCCCATCCAGAGCGGCTCCAACCGGATTCTGGACCGGATGGGCCGCGGTCATACCGTGGAAAACTATCTGGAATGGGTCAACAAGCTGCGACAGGCTGCACCGGATATTGCCATCGCATCCGATTTTATTGTCGGTTTTCCGGGCGAAACCGAAGCGGATTTTCAGGAGACCCTGGATCTGGTCGAGACAGTCTCCTTCGACCATGCCTACTCCTTCTGCTTCTCCTCCCGTCCTGGCACCCAGGCGGCCAGCTTGCCGGATCAACTGCCTGCCGCCGTCAGCACCGCCCGCTTGGCTATCCTGCAGGAGCGACTCAACGCCCACCAACTGCAACGCAATCAGAATCGGGTCGGACGACTGGAAGCGGTCCTGGTGGAGGGAGCCGCCAAAAAAGGCTCGGGAGAGTGGACAGGCCGAACACCCGGCTTCAGAAAGGTCAATTTTCCCGCCGCCGCCACCAACCTGGTGGGTCAAATTGTCCCCGTACGCATTACGGAAGGGCTGCCCAACTCCCTGCGGGGCATCATGGAACCGACATTTTTGCCGGTGAGACCATAAAAAATGACAGCCGACCCCACCCCTATGGGCAAACCATCCCCCACCCCCCTCAGCAGAACCAGGATAGAATTTCCCAGTAATGCCTTGCTGTTGAGCCTGTGCGGCCCGTTAGACAGCCACCTCAAACAGATGGAAGAGCGTCTCGCCGTCTCCCTCCATCCCCTGGGCAACAGCATTACCATCACGGCACCGGAGCCGCAAACAAAAAAGGTACAACAGTTGCTTGAGAGTTTGTACGCCGCCCTGGAACAGGGGCACGCGGTGGATCAGCAGTGGGTGGAAAAGGGCATCCTGAAACTGGAAGAGGAGGCATTTCGCCACACCCCGTTGCCCGATTGCCCGGAGCTGGCAGAGTTCGTGTTGCGCACACCGCGCCGGGTTCTCTACCCCCGCACCCCCAGACAGGCCGAATATCTTCAGGCCCTGTCCACTGCGGCATTAACCTTTGCCATCGGACCGGCTGGTACCGGCAAAACCTTCCTGGCGGTGGCGGTGGCCGTCACCCACTGGCTGGAAGGGCGCGTTGCCCGTATCATCCTGACACGACCGGCGGTCGAAGCCGGGGAGCGGTTGGGATTTTTGCCAGGGGATTTGCAGGCAAAAGTGGATCCCTATCTCCGCCCGCTTTACGATGCCTTGCACGTCATGCTCGGTCCTGAGAAAGTAGAGCGCATGCTGGTGCGTAATGAGTTGGAAATTGCTCCACTGGCTTATATGCGCGGCCGCACCCTGGAAGAGGCCTTTATCATCCTGGATGAGGCACAAAATACCACAACCGAACAGATGAAAATGTTTTTGACCCGCTTTGGGGAGGGATCCCAGGCTGTCGTATCCGGGGATGTCACCCAAATGGACCTGCCCAAAGGACAACCGTCCGGGCTGGTTCAGGCCGCAAAAATTTTGCAAAATATACCAGAGGTGGCCTTTGTCCATTTTACCCATCGGGATGTGGTCCGGCACCCACTGGTCCGAAAAATTGTCCAGGCCTACGAACAGGCGGGGCAATCGAGAAAAACTCTTTCAGGGAAAACAGATCATTAACGTCATGTCCATCTCCAGGGGAAAATGGTCGGTGAGACCGTTGCAAAACATTGTCGCGTTCTGTTTCCAGACCAGACAGACAATACGGGAAGCACGAGGCGACATCAGCGGCACCAGCGATTTTAACTTTCCAAATATTGTCCATATCTTATCATTCGTATTGCTGGTTATCACTCTGGCACTCGTCTACTCGCCTGTGGTCTTGCGCCCCGCCTATCTGCCCGATGTGGGTGAAGTGGCCATCCGCAATGTGAAAGCCAACCGGGATCTGCTGGTTGAAGATTTGGAGACCACTACCCATCGTCGCCAACAAGCCGCCGTGGCGGTGCCGCCCGTCTACGAATGGGATAACGGCATGCTTGAGCCGATTATCCTCCAGTTGGAAGAGGCCCTGCTTTGGCTTGATGCCTCTCGGATTGTCCATGCTCCCCCCACACCAACTGTTGATTCCTCCAAGGAGAACCCAGCCCCCTCCGGTGCAGCCCCCGCCACGGTGACAAAACAGCCCAGTACCAAGGCGGCAGCACGGGACATCCGGCGTGAAACCTTTTCCCAGACGTTGGAAGAGGAGATCCCGGAAGATGCCTATCAGGCACTGCTGACACTGCCACAAATCAAACCGTTGGCAATCGGCATCCGCAACTGGCTGAGCAGTCTGAAACAACAGGCGGTTGTGGACAGTCCGGAGGTGTTGGAAGAGTTGCAACGACTGCCTTTTTACGTCGTGCGCTCGGTCAGCGATGGAACAGAAAAGCAGGTGTCGGACACCACCGGGCTGGTGGACCTGGCGGGTATGCGTCGCCTGCTGGAGGAGTCCATTCATCAATGGCTGGGGGATTTTCCCATCGAAATACGGCGATGGATATTGGAAGAGACCAGTGCCCAACTCCGCCCCAACACAAGTTATAACTTTACCGAAACCCAGGCAAGACGCAAACTGGCCTATAATGCCGTTGAGCCCGTCTATTTGCAATCTCGCCAAGGTCAAATGCTGGTGCGCGAGGGTGCAATTGTCTCCGAAGAGATCCGCATGAAACTGGAGGCGATGCAGCAGACCCAATGGACCAACGCCATGATATGGCGCATCCTGGGCCTGATCATTACCTTGGGCAGCCTGCTCTGGATTGGCCGCTGGTTTCTGTTGGCCACCTCCACCACCTTTCCCCGCGATCAAAAAACATTCTATCTGCTGGGAACCATTCTGCTCATCACCTCGTTGCTCTCCACCATCACGCTGGCAACCGGGCAGGGGGGGGTGGAGCTGTTGAACTGGCCATCCAACATGGTGATCTATCTCCCCTTTGCCGCCCTGGGCTCCGCCTTGGCCTCTCTGACGGTGGGTGCCCGGGCTGGCATCCCCGGTGGGGCGTTGGTGGTCGGGACCATCCTCTCCTTTCTGGGGGCTCTGGTCACCAATGGGGGGTTGCCGCTGTTTATTTATGACATCGTTGGCTCCCTGGTTGGGGCGGCCACCCTGCGGGCCTGCCGCCGCCGCTTCGATGTTTTGTACGCGGGCGTCAAAATCGGGGTGGCGCAAACACTGTCGGTCCCCGTGATCGAACTGCTCTCCGGCAACGATCCCTCCTGGTACTGGTTGGCCGGCGCAGCCATGGCCATGACCAGTGGTCTGATGACCGGCCTCTGGGCATTGGCCATCATTCCCATGTTGGAGACCCTGTTCAATATCACAACCGATTCCCGTCTGGCAGAGTTGGCATCGGGGGATCATCCGCTGGTGCGTGAACTCTCCCTCCGCAGCCCTGGCACCTACCACCATTCGGTCATGATGGGCAATCTGGCAGAGGCCGCCGCAGAGAGCATTCATGCCAACCCCCTGTTGGCACGGGTCATGGCTCTTTACCACGATATTGGCAAGATGAACTCTCCCCACTATTTTATCGAAAATCAATCGGGTGAAAATCGTCACGACCAGCTGACCCCCTCCATGTCTACCAAGGTGATCATGGCCCATGTCAAAGGTGGATTGGAGTTGGCCAGAAAATACAAGCTGGGCGGGCTCATCCAGGAGGCCATCGCCACCCACCACGGCACCTCCCTGCTCCAATACTTTTACAATCGGGCATTGAACCAAGCCTGTGAACGACATGAGACCGTCTCTCCAGAGGACTATCGTTATCCCGGTCCCCGCCCCCGCTCCCGGGAAGCGGGTATTCTGATGCTTGCCGATTCGGTGGAAGCCGCCTCCCGCACCCTGAAAAATCCGGTACCCGCCCAGATTCAAGCCCTGGTCAAGCGCATTGTCGGTGCAAAAATTCGCGAAGGCCAATTGGATGAGTGCCTGTTGACCTTGCGGGAGATCACACGGATCGAAGAGGCCTTTACCCGTGTGCTCACCCTGGGATTTTATCATCACCGCATCGAATATCCCGATCCCGCCAATATGGCGAGACTCTCTCATTCCAAGCAAACGGTATTGCGCAGCCATGTCAAAAATTCTGCTCCGCCGCGATTACAAGCCGTGGCCCCCCATTGACAAGGCCATGTGTCGCGTTGCCAAGGCGGCTCTGGCTGCCTTTGATCACACCAAAAAGATGGAGGTGGGCATTCTGTTGACGGAAGATGCGGTTGTTCGTGACCTCAACCGCCGCTATCGACAACGGGACCAGGCCACCAATGTCCTCTCCTTTGCCATGGAGGATGGACAGGAAAAGCCCAAAAAGATCAAAAAGCACCGTCTGCTGGGAGATGTTGTACTGGCATACGAAACGGTGGACCGGGAGGCCAAGGCTTATCATATTTCCCTTGAACATCACGCATCCCATCTGGTAGTACACGGGGTGCTGCATCTGTTGGGCTATGATCATGAACGTTCTCCCGCCGAAGCCCGGCGGCAGGAGTCAAAAGAGATTGCCATTTTGGCACGGTTGGGCATCAAAGATCCGTATCGGTAGTGCAACTCGTTGCAGAAACATGAACAAACACCATATCCCATTCCAGTCCGCCAGGCGGTTTGGGCTGGAACGTTCCGATTCACCGTGAGCTGAGATGAATTTTCGTAATGCCATTGGATATGCCCTGCTGGCTGGCGGCGTGGCGGTGTTGGGTCTGCCATCCGGTCCGACGCCTGTGGCCTTGATGGCAGGGTTACTGGTTTTGATCCGGCTCATCTGCCAGTTCCCGCCTCGTCAGGGAGCCTGGCTGGGCTTTTATTTTGGCCTGAGCTATTTCAGCCTGGGGTTTTCCTGGCTGCTCACCAGTTTGCATCAATTCGGCGATATTCCCTTTGTCGGTTCCCTGCTGATGTTGCTGCTGTTTTCAGCCGCCATGGCCCTCTATCCTGCCCTGTTTGGGGCGTTGCTTGCCCGTCTGGCTCCGCGCCCCATGTTGCTGCCGTTGGTTGCACCGGCCTTGTGGGTATTGACCGAATGGTTGCGCAGCCGACTGTTTGGCGGCTTCGCCTGGAATCTGGTGGGGTATGGCTGGGACCGCTGGATAGAATTTTTGCAAATTGCCGATCTGGGCGGTGTTTTTTTGCTCTCCTGGCTCATGGTATTGCCGGCTGCCGTCGGGGCGGCCTTGTGGCTGCGCCCCTCCACAAAGCGTGAAGTGGGAATCGCCTGCGGTGCCATTGCCCTCTTGATGACACTGGTCTTGGCGTATGGCGATTGGCGCATCACCACCCTTGCCGACCGCCAAGAGAGAGAAAAACCTCCCACCATTCGGGTGGCGATTGTACAGGGTAATATTCCCCAACAACTCAAATGGGCCACCAATCAGCAAAAGAGCACCCTCGACCGTTATTTGGAGCTGAGCCGCTCGCTCTCCTTGCCGGTGGATCTGGTGGTTTGGCCAGAGACGGCCATGCCGTTTTTTTTCCGTTCCCATCCCGATTATCTGGCCCAGATCAGTCAATTGAGTCGAGAGATTGCGGCCCCCATCCTGACCGGGGCTCCCATGGTTGACCGGGAGGAGGAGAACGAACCCTGGCGTTATTATAACAGCATGCTCATGCTGGACGAGACAGGATCGCTGGAACAACGTTATGATAAATATCATTTGGTTCCGTTTGGTGAATATATTCCCTTGCGTGCTTTTGTGCCTGCCACATTCAGTAAATTTACCGCTGGCACCGAGGATTTTTCCAGCGGTCCTGGTCCGCTTCCCCTCTCCTGGAACAAAGGGGATATTGGCCCGCTCATCTGCTATGAGGCCATTTTTCCGGATGAGGTGCGTGCATTGGCCGACACCGGTGTTCGCTGGTTGATCAATATCACCAACGATGCCTGGTTTGGCGATTCGGCCAAGCCGCAACATTTGGCCATGGTTCGGTTGCGCGGCATTGAAAACCGGCTCCCCATGGTGCGGTCTGCCAATACGGGCATCTCTGCCGTATTTGATGAAATCGGGCAGGAGCTGGCCCGCATCGCCCCTGACCAGGCTGGTGCGGTGGTGGTTGCGCTCCACCAGGGTAGCGGGCAGAGTTTTTATCGTAGTTACGGTGATTTATGGCTCGGCATATGGTTTGGTTTGTTGGGGATTGCGGGCATATTGGAAAAAAAGCTCCCCCCCGCCCGGCGTTATTCCGGCTGATTGGGCGAAGGGCGGTGTTTGGCCACCCCCCCGCCCGATAAAAAAGCCGTTTTGGCCAAGAAAAATACAGGCATGATGTCAAACATGGATCAATTTTTACGCAACCTGATGATCGCGCTGCTGGTCGGGCTGGCGGTCGGGTGGATGGTCAAACTTTTTCTGGTCGAGTTGATACTCTGGACCCGTTAACCCGCTACTTGTCCGGCAAGGTGCTTTGAATTTTTTTCTCCTGCTCTTCCAGCTTTCTTTTTTGCTCTTGTATTTTCTGTAATTTTTGTCTCTTTTCCTGCATTTCATGCTTCTTGCTGATCTGTTCGCGGCAATTTTTCATCGCCTCTTTACTCTGTGCCCCCTCGACACAGGCCAGCAGTGCCTTTAAATCCTGCACCTTTCTGGCTTTGACCTTTTCAAAACTGACCTCTGCCTTGCCCTCCCCCTCTTTGGCTCCGGCAAAACCCGGAACAAGCCACATCACCAGGGCGACCAGTACGAACCATTGCTTCATTATGCAGCTCCTTGGCTGGAATGGATTGTCCGGCCAGGATAGCGCAAAACAACCTCTACCAAAAGAACTTTTTTCACCCGGTATGCCGCAGGCACGCAAGGCGTCGGCCGTTGCGGCTCAATCTTTTTTACAACGGCAGGGGTCTGGAGAGCATGAGGATCCCCAGACCCCTGCCGTTGTGCAACAGAATACAGTGTTTGGGGGCAGGTCAACAACCATCCGGCATGAGCTTGCTCTCCAACAAGGACAACAGATCCGCCTCGGTCAATAAACGAACCCCCAAAGATTCCGCACGCTGCCGTTTGGAACCGGGGGACTCCCCCACCACCACAAAAAAGGTGCGATCAGAAACCGAACCGGAAACCTTGGCACCCAACCCCTCCAAACGCACCTTGGCCTCCTGGCGCGTCAAACTGTGCAAAGTCCCCGTCAACACCACCGTCTTGCCAGCCAGGGGCTGGCTCTCCATCATCGGTGGCGAGCTGGGAAAATCCCACCAATGGGTGCCCGCTATCCGGCGCAACCGGTTCAACACCTCAATATTATGAGACTCCTGAAAAAATTGCCGCAGATGCTCCGCCACCACCGGACCAACCTCCGCAACCCCCTCCAACGCCTCCCTGTCCGCCAGCATCAACTGGGACAGGGTTCCAAAATGACGTGCCAAATTGTGCGCAATGGTCTCGCCGACGTCGCGTATGCCCAATGCAAACAAGAATTGCCCCAAATGACGCTGTTTGGAAAGCTCTATCGCCAACAGCAGATTGTCAACCGACTTTTCCCCCAACCGTTCCAAACCTATCAACCGCTCCCGATGCTCGGAGAGGGTAAAAATATCGGCCAGATTCTGCACCAACCCCTCCTCCACCAGCAACGTCACCATCCGCTCCCCCATCCCCTCTATGTTCATGGCACGCCGGGAGATAAAATGCTTGATCCCCTCTTTGCGCTGCGCGGGACAGGCCAGACCACCAACACAACGGGCCGCCACCTCCCCTTGAGCCTGCACCACTACCGCCCCACAGGCCGGACAATGGGTTGGCAGAATGATGGCCGCCGCCGCCGCTGGCCGCCGCTCCCATACCACCCCCACCACCTCCGGAATCACATCCCCGGCCCGACGCACCCAGAGCGTATCGCCAACGCGCACATCCTTGCGCAGCAACTCCTGAAAATTATGCAGCGTCGCCTTGGAGAGCATCACCCCCCCCACCGACACCGGCTGCAAACGCGCCACCGGAGTCAAGACACCCGTACGCCCCACCTGAAAATCCACCCCCAGCAACAGCGTGCTGACCTCGCGCGGTGCAAATTTGTGGGCCGCAGCCCAACGGGGAGAACGGGCCACAAAACCCAACCGTTCCCGTGCCACCAGACTGTCCAACTTGTAAACCACGCCATCAATTTCATAGGGCAAAGAGGCCCTCTTGGCCTCCATGCGGCGGTAATAATCCAAACACCCCGCCACGCCAACCACCGTTTCCCAGAGCGCGCAAACCGGTAACCGCCACGCCTGCAACTGCTCCAGCATGGCGGCATGCGTTGCCGGCGGATTGCCACCCTCCCACTGGCCCACCCCATGACAAAAAAATTGCAAGGGCCGACCAGCCGTCACCTGGGGATCCAACTGCCGCAGGCTGCCGGCAGCCGCATTGCGCGGATTGGCAAAGGGTTTTTCCCCCCGCTCCCGCGCCGCCTGATTCCACGCCTCAAAACCCGCCAATGGCATGTAAACCTCACCACGCAGCTCCAACAGAGCCGGTATTCCCTCCCCTGCCAGGCACAAGGGAATAACCGCAATGGTACGCAGTTGAGCCGTCACATCCTCTCCCACACGCCCATCCCCACGGGTGGCAGCCCGCTGTAAAACGCCATGCTGATAGCGCAGCGAAACCGCCACCCCATCCAACTTGGGCTCGGCACAATAACGAATCCCCTCCTCCCCTCCCAGCCCTTCGCGGCAACGACGATCAAACTCCATGAGGTCAGAGTCGGCAAACAGATTGTCCAAAGAGAGCATGGGCACCTCGTGAGGCACCTCCACAAAACGGCTCACAGGCTTGGCACCCACCCGTTGGCTGGGGGAATCCGGGCGGACATGTTCCGGAAATTGCCGTTCCAGCTCCACCAACTCGGCAAACAACCGATCATATTCGGCATCCGTTATCTCAGGATCATCCAATACATGATAGCGATGGTTGTGGTAATGCAGACGGTCACGCAACTCAGCCAACCGTTGCCGGGGATCTTGCTCAGATGGATTCATATTGACTCACCGTTTGGTTGCTCCTCACCCGTCACCCTCTGTTTTTCCTGCCGCGCCACCCAACGGTTTATGCGGTTGATCAGATGTTTTTGCTCCGGCTCCGTGAGAGCTGCATAAAGGGGTATTGCCAACGTCCGCGCCCGAAATTGGGCCAAACCGGCCAAAGGGGGGAGGTTGGCCGGTTTGTACCACAGGGGAGAGTCCGCGTACAGATGGGATTTATGTAAAAATGTTTTCAACCCAAGCCACCCTGCGTCGGAAGACATGGTCAATAAAAACATCTCCCACACCCGCTCACCGTTCCCGTCATCCGGCAACTGGAACGCGGCCTGACCACGCAACAGATGCCGATACCGTTCTGCCAACGCCTGTCGTCGCGCCAGCCGCTGGGTCAGGCTGCTCAACTGCGAGAGTCCCAGGGCACAAGCCAAAGCGGCCGGAGGGTGACGACGCAACCGCCGCAAACGGTCCCCCAACGCCTCATCCCGGGTCAGCAACAGGCAACTGCTCCCCGCTGACACCATACCGTTGCCGCTGAAGTATAGCAGTTGCAGATCGCCCCACCCACAGTCGGCGGCCGGCAACAGGCGTGCAGAGAGATCTTCCAACCAAAAGGGCACCCCCGGAACCCTCTCGCCTCCTGCACGCATCCCGAACGCATATTGACAAAGGCCGGCCCGCAGCGGGCCCGTGGTCGGACCATGGCCTACAAAATCCCCGCGCCCCTGTCCGCTGACGGGATGGACATCGCGCCAGGCTGGTTGCAGCCAGGCCGCAGCCATCGCCTCCATCCAGACCGGATCCAGCAGGGGATCGAGCCCCAGCCGATCACCAGCCTGCCATCCCATCACTGTTTTGAGAGCCTGAACCAGTTCAGTCGGCTCGGCAAAGGCAACGGCCGAGCGGTGCCAAAGAGTCTCCCAGGCCGCCTCCCAGCGATCCAATAACGCTGCATCCTGAAATGGAGCGGTGGCCATCTGTCGACGTACAGCCCGGGCATCGTCACAGGTCAAGTCGGCCCGCACCAGCGGCACAGCCTGAATGTTTCTGGTCACGTGATTGGACATGACCCCCCGGGTTGGCAGGCAACCCTGCTCTGAATGCTCATGGCAAAATATAGGTGGGCAGGCCATCGATACTGGTCTGATTGTTTTTTTCCCAATAGTCTTGAATGCCCTGCTCCCCCTTTTTTTCTGACCAACGCTGGAGTTGTTCCCGTTCGCCTTGATAGGCAAAAAAGGGCACCGCATAACCGCAGGAGCTCTGCACCAGATCGATGGTTGCCAAAACCAGCTGCCGTTTCCCGGGCCAATCCGGAAAATGGCCCACGTAGGTTGCCCACTCCGCATCCCTGGGATGGATCACCCGGCCCTGGCCGTAGAGACGCAATATCAGCGGTTGTTCATCAAAGCTGCAAAACATCAGCGTCATCCGCCCCCCCCCTGCCAAGTGAGCGGCGGTCTCGTTGGCACTACCGGTCAAGTTTAAAAAGCAGACCGTATGGGCATCCAGCACCCGAAAGGTATCCATCCCCTTGGGAGAAAGATTGATCCGCCCATCCGGCATGGCGGTCGAGACAAAAAAAATCTTTTGCCGAGCGATAAAATCCTGGTTCTCTTCATTGATTTCATTAAAAAATTTTGCCATTTGACCCAACGCTCCCACCCATAGAAAGTAATCCTTGACCACCACCCACTCCCCCATGATACTCTTTACAGAGTATTCATAAAGACCCAATTTGCTATAAAGGAACAGAAGATGGTTGCACAAGGAGAATTATCTGTTTTGCCAACAACGGCAGGGCAGTCTGTCAGCCAGGAGAGGGTCAAAACCAGCCAACAGAGACGACGAGTCCGTCGTGTTGGTCATGAGCTTTCCAAGACTGGCATGATTGCCTCGCTGACGGTCATTGCCCTGACGGGTTTTCGGATATTGAAACCCATGATGCCGCTGCACCCGATGGCGGGGTTGGCGTTTATTGGTTTTGCCCTTTGGCATGTATACCAAAAGGACCAACGGGCGGCTTACACGGAGGCGGTTCAGCCCTCCAGGGTTGAAGATCGTTAATAAGATCCGTTATCGACATACCTTCCTCCTCCACGTCCAAATGGTGGGCCGTTCCGGCTGCACACATCTCGTCTTTACTCGTTTTTTTTAACAATTGCAGGGGTCTAGGGACCGTCACGCTCCCCGGCGGGGTGCAGGGGCAAAGCCCCATATGCACCAACATGATGACCACGCCTATGCTTTTCTAATCTTTTTAAACGATTGCAGGGGCCTGGGGACCGTCACGGTCCCCAGTGGGGTGCAGG
>PEAG01000127.1 GCA_002753505.1 Magnetococcales bacterium HCHbin5
GCGCGTTGCGCCCATTTTCTGCGAAAATGGGCTTTGGGAAAACGCGCCGTTCATGCAGGGGCTTTGCCCCTGCACCCCACCGGGGACCGTGACGGTCCCCGGACCCCTGCAATTGTTTAAAGAAAGACCGCAACCACGTTGGCGCATATGGGGCTTTGCCCCTGCACCCCACTGGGAAGCGTGACAATCCCTTTTCCGGCAATGGCTCTCGCTAGAAGGGAATATCGTCATCAAACTCCGGGGTCTGATCAAAATGATCCGGGGCAGGCTGATGGGTCGGCACCGCGCGCTGCGCCTGGGGAGCCCCCCCATAATTGCCCGCCGGCGGACCCGCATAGGCCGGCGTCTCTCCATAACCACCCCCACCCGCAGCACGATCCAACATGATCATCTGACCATTGAACGGGGTAAGCACCACCTTGGTGGCAAAACGCTCTATTCCCTGCTTGTCGGTATATTTTTCGGTTTGCAGTTGGCCTTCGATAAAAACTTTGCTACCCTTGCGCAAATATTGCTGGGCAATCTCAGCCAGTTTGCCAAACATGGAGACCGAATGCCACTCAGTCCGCTCCTGCTTCTGTCCCTGTTTGTCCGTCCATGACTCGGAGGTGGCAATGCGCAGGCCGGCAATCGCACGACCATCTTGGGTAAAACGCATCTCAGGATCAGCACCCAAATTGCCGATCAGTTGCACTTTGTTTAGGGATCTGGACATGATGAGCCTCTTCTGTTCGCAAAATAAGGGTCAAACCGCATCGAAACCATTTAGATTGTGATACGATAAGGATAAAATCACCGGCGTGCAAGCTCTCTCCCCCTGCGAGATGAAAGATGATGAAGTTTTTATTGCAGGCCCCGTCAGCCCCCGCTGACACGCCTCACCATGACGCACGCCAACCAGGACACGAACGACCATGACCGATAACCCCTTTATTCTCTACGGATCCCTGCTGGCAGCCTACCTGCTGGGCGCGGTCCCCTTCGGCCTGCTGGTGGCCCGACTCATGGGGGCCGGCGATATCCGCCAACAAGGCAGCGGCAACATCGGAGCCACCAACGTCCTGCGCACCGCCGGCCGCCTCGCCGGCGCCATCGCCCTGCTGCTGGATATGCTGAAAGGAGTGCTCCCCATCCTGTTCGCCCGCCTGTGGCTGGGCCCAGAGGCACCCCTGGTCGCCGGCATCGCCCTCGCCCTCTTCCTGGGCCACCTCTACCCGATCTACCTGGGCTTCAAAGGCGGCAAGGGGGTGGCAACCGCCCTCGGCATCTACCTGGCCTGGACCCCGGAAGCCGGACTCTACGCTATCCTGACCTGGCTGCTGGCCCTGCTGATCTGGCGCACCTCCTCCCTCTCCGCCCTGCTGAGCTTTCTCTGCCTGCCGGCCTACCTCTTTTTCCAGGAGTCCCGCGCCGCCATGGCCACCGCACTGCTCATCGTGCCCTGGATCTTCTGGCGACACCGAGCCAATATCCAACGACTGGCAACGGGAACAGAACCCCGTGTGGGCCGCTCCGCACCCCCCACAGCTCCATCACGACCCTCCCACTCCACAGGTGAACCATGAACCAACCCCTTGCCCGTTGGCTGCTGGCTGGCCTCGTCACCCTGTCGGGGCTGGGCCCGGAAAGCCAGGCCGGTGAACCAGGCCCCGAGCTGGGCGCAACACGCGCTACCGCTGCCCGCCCAGCCAAACCCACACCACCGGTGACCATCCAACAACCCGCTGTTCAAATCGGCCCCAGCCCGATGGGACAACAGAGCCCGGCCCTGGCCACCGCCCTCGCCACCCTGCAACCCCGACTCCAGGAGGGCGACCGGATCCTTCCCACCGACACCACGGATCAAGGCTATATCCAGGACCGCTGGCTGGAAGAGAGCCTGCTCCAACAGGGTGAGAGCCTGCTGGTGCAATTGACAGAACCCCTCGCCCCCGGCACCCTGCTGATGGTCTACCGGCCCGGGGTCCGCCTGACCGATCCGGCCACCGGTGAAGAGATGGGGCTCCTGGCCCACAATCTGGGCCGGGTGGAGCTGACCGGGGAGACAAACCATGCCGGATGGCGCGCCCGCCTCGTCGCCTTGCGGGATATGATCCAACCGGGTGACCGCCTGCTCCGCTACCAGGAGATCCCCACCGATTTCAAAGCCCATGCCCACCCATTCGCCCCGGTACGGGGCCGCATCCTCGCCCTCCCGGACGCCACGGAGCTGGCAGGCCACAATCAGGTGGTGGTGGTGGGGCTCGGCCGCCGGGACCGGGTCGCCCAGGGGCTGGTGCTGCAGCTGGAACATCAACCCGCCCCCGGCCGTGACCCGGTCAGCGGACAGACACTGCCGAAGGAACCCTATCCCATCGGAGAGGCCATCCTGTTCCTGGTGGGGGAAAAAGCCTCCCTCGCCCTGCTGGGTCCAACGTCCCACCCGGTCAGCCGGGGGGACGCGATCACCGCCCACTGAGTCCCCGCCACCATGGAGCCTGAGGCCCGACTGGAATGGCTGAAATTAATACGCACCCCCGGACTGGGACCGGTGCGTATCCATCGCCTGTTGCGCCACTTTGGCACTCCCCAGGCGGTACTGGATGCCCCGGAGCGGGACTGGGAACAGGTGCCCGGCATCCAGATCCCTTTTTTGCAAAAAATATTGCGTCTTCGCCATGAGATGCCTATCGTGCCCATTCGGCAGGAGTTGAACCGCCTGCAGGCCATGGGGGGGCAGCTGTTGATACTGGGGGATGCCCAGTATCCCCCGCTGCTGCAAGAGATCTATGATCCCCCACCCGCCCTGTTCGTACTGGGAGATCCCAGCCATCTGCTGCAAAACAACAGCGTGGCGGTGGTGGGCTCCCGCCAGGCCAGCCCGTTTGGCGGCCAGTTTGCCTACCGGCTGGCCATGGATCTGGCACAGCAGGGGTTGGTCACCGTCAGCGGCCTGGCCGAGGGGATCGATACCGCCGCCCATTGGGGTGCGGTGGAGGGGCAGGGCATCACCATCGGCGTCCTGGCCACCGGCCTGGATGTTTGCTATCCGGCCCGCAACGGCCGCCTGCGGGATCGGGTGCTGCGGCAGGGCTGCCTGGTCACCGAAGCCCCATTGGGCACCCAACCCGCCGCCTACCTGTTTCCACCCCGCAACCGCATCATCAGCGGCTTGTGTCGCGGCGTGGTGGTGGTGGAGGCCGCCATGCGCTCAGGCTCCCTCGTCACGGCACGACTGGCGATGGAACAGGGACGGGAGGTGTTCGCCGTACCCGCCCAGGTGGGCGATCCCCGCTACCAGGGGAGCAACCACCTGCTGCGCCAGGGGGCAACCTACCTGGAAGGGGTGGCGGATATTATCCAGGCCTTCTCCTGGGACGCCCGCCCCCCCACCCGCAACAGCCTGCCGCGCCCCGTACCCCCGGGCAGAGGCCATCAGCCGGCAGATCTCCCCGTGGCGGTCGGGACCGAAGCGGCGGCGGTCCACGCCCTGTTGAAACAGGGCCCCATCCAGGGAGATGAGCTGGCTCGGCGTTGTCATTTGACAGTGACCGCACTTTCGCGCATCTTACTGCAACTTGAACTGGTCGGTGTTGTCCAACGACTGCCAGGCAACCAGTTTGCCTTGCGGTACTCATAACGACACCGATTGACTCCATTCATCTTTTTTATGTTAAGTTGATCATTATGCATGCTCTTGTTATTGTTGAATCGCCGGCGAAGGCCAAAACCATCGAAAAATTTCTTGGTGCCGAGTATCAGGTGATTGCCACCTACGGACATATTCGGGATCTGCCCAGCAAGGGTGGGTCGGTGGATACGGAGCGGGGCTTTCATATGAGCTATGAGGTTCCCAAGCAGTCAACCAAGCATGTGACGGCTCTGACGGCGGCGGCAAAGAAGGCGGATCTGCTGTTGCTGGCCACCGACCCGGACCGGGAAGGGGAAGCGATCTCCTGGCATGTGCTGGAGGTGTTGCAGCAGAAGGCGGAGATTGCCCGTATTCCTGCCAAACGGGTGGTTTTTCATGAGATTACCAAGCGTGCCATCCAGGAGGCGGTAACCCATGCCCGGGCGGTGGACATGGATATGGTCAATGCGCAGCAGGCGCGTCGTGCCCTGGATTATCTGGTGGGGTTCAACTTGAGTCCATTGTTGTGGAAAAAGGTGCGTCCCGGTCTCTCTGCCGGACGGGTGCAATCGGTTGCCCTGCGGTTGGTGTGTGAGCGGGAGGCGGAGATCAATGGCTTCAAGAGCCGGGAATATTGGGGCATTGTGGCCAGTGTGGAAAAAAAGCGGGGCAAGGGGGAGCCGGCCAGCCGACCTTTTCAGGCCCGTCTGGTGGTGGCGGATGGCAACAAGTTGGGAAAATTTGATATTCCCGATGCTCAGCGGGCGGCGGCCTGTGTGGCGGCCATTGAGGGTCAGCCTTTGCATTTGATTCAGGTGGAAAAAAAGCAGACCCGGCGCAATCCGCCGCCGCCTTTCATCACCTCCACGTTGCAGCAGGAGGCCTCTCGCAAGTTGGGCTTTTCGGCCAAAAAGACCATGATGGTGGCGCAACGGCTCTATGAGGGGGTGGAGTTGCCGGCTCTGGATGGGCAGGGTGGCGGTGAGGTGGAGGGGTTGATCAGCTATATGCGTACCGACTCGGTCAACCTGGCGGCGGAGGCGTTGGTGGCGTTGCGGGCCTGCATCGAGCAGCGGTATGGCAAGGCCTTTTTGCCAGCCAAGGAGCGTCTTTATAAATCCACCAGCAAAAATGCCCAGGAGGCCCATGAGGCGATCCGGCCCACCAATCCGGTCCGCACCCCGGAGTCGTTGAAGTCGGTTTTGCCGCGTGATCTCTACGTTTTATATGAGTTGATCTGGAAGCGGACCCTGGCCTGTCAGATGGCGGCGGCCCGCATTGATCAGGTGGTGGCGACGGTGTCGGTCGGGGTGGCGAGCCTGGAGGCTCCGTATCAGCTGCGCGCCAATGGTTCTGCGGTGGCGTTTGCCGGTTTTCTGGATGTTTACAGCGAGGGGTTGGATGATGTGTCGTTGCAGGATCGCAACGAAGACGAGGTGGAGGGGATGTTGCCGCCGTTGCAGGAGGGGGATGCTCTGTTGTTGCGCGGTCTGGATCCGCAGCAGCATTTTACCGAGCCGCCGCCCCGTTTTACCGAGGCGACTTTGGTCAAGTCGTTGGAGAGTTATGGGATTGGTCGCCCTTCCACCTATGCGCCCACCATGTCCACCTTGCAGGATCGCGGCTATGTAAGGCTGGAGCAGAAAAAGTTTTTCCCGGAGGATGTGGGGGTGGTGGTTAACAAATTTCTGGTGGAGCATTTTCGCACCTATGTGGACTACCATTTTACCGCCCATTTGGAGGATGATCTGGATGCGGTGGCGCGGGGGGAGAAAAGCTGGGTTCCGCTGATGGAGAGTTTTTGGACCCCTTTCAGTCAGCAGGTGGGGGAGAAGGAAAAGACCACCAGCCGTGCAGATGTTACCTCGGAGGCCACGGATGAGAGTTGTCCGGAGTGTGGCAAGCCGGTGGTGAACAAGTTGGGGCGGTTTGGTCGCTTTTTGGCCTGTTCCAACTATCCGGAGTGTCGTTATGCGCGCAACATCAAGAAGGAGGGGGAGGAGGAGAAGCCCCAGGCCGAGCCGGTGTTGTCGGACGAGTTGTGTGAAAAGTGCGGCAAAAACATGTTGATCAAGGAGGGGCGTTACGGCAGATATTTGGCCTGTTCCGGTTATCCGGAGTGTCGCAACAATCAGCCGTTGGAAAAGCCCAAGTCCACCGGCATTGTCTGTCCGGTCTGTGGCAAGGGGGAGTTTTTGGAAAAAAAATCCCGTCGTGGCAAAATATTTTACTCCTGTTCCGGTTATCCCAAGTGCAAAAATGCGCTTTGGAATGAGCCGGTGGCTCAATCTTGTCCAAAATGCAATATGGCTTTTGTCACCCGGAAGGTGACCAAGCGGTTCGGGACCGAGTTGTTGTGTGCGCGGGAGGGGTGTGATTATCGAGAGAAGGTGGTGGGTGAGGAGGCGTAGGGGTGGTGGTCTTATTGGGTGGGTCTATGAATGGTAAAGGAAGAGGTTGATATGGAAAGACAGGGGTGGTTTGCGGTTGTTGCGGTGGCGTTATTGCTTGCGGGTTGTTCCGGGGGTGGTTTTGGCGGCAAAAATAAGTTGGACGAACACAAGTTGGCAAAATTTGGTCAGAAAAAAGAGGTAGAGGATGCCAAGGAGCGGGACAGTGCCACCTCTGCCTATCTGGCTGGTCATGACAGTATTTTTTCGTTGGGTGGGGATGACAGTGTGTTGGGTGGCGGCAGCAGGAAGGGGGCGGACGCGGTGCGGGCCGACAAGCTGTTTGCGGGGGCGATGGAGGTGGTGATGGCGTTGCCGATTCAGGTTGCCAATCGTGAGGGGGGGATTATCTCCACCGATTGGAAGGTGGACCCGGAAAACCCGTCGGTGCGTTATCGTGTCAACATCCATGTGACGGGGCAGGAGCCGTATGGTACGGTGCGGGTGGTGGTGTTGAAGCAGGTGTTGGTGCAGGGCAGTTGGCAGGATCGTCCTGCGGATGAGGAGGCGGCGGTCAACATTGCCAAGAGTATTCGCAAGCATGCCCAGGTGGCGCGGCCTTGAGTGGCTTTAAAACAAAATAAAATAATCTGTTAAAACGATTGCAGGGGTCCGGGGACCGTCACGGTCCCCGGTGGGGTGCAGGGGCTTACCCGTATGCGCCAGCGTGATTGTGATCTTCTTTTAAACGATTGCAGGGGTCCGGGGACCGTCACGGTCCCCGGTGGGGTGCAGGGGCAAAGCCCCTGCATGAACGGCGCGTTTTCCCAAAGCAAATTTTCGCAGAAAATTTGCGCAACGCGCCCAAAACCGCCCCGCAGGGGCGACCTTGGGAGGGCGGCAGCCCGACTCGCACGGTTAT
>PEAG01000128.1 GCA_002753505.1 Magnetococcales bacterium HCHbin5
TTGTAGTCAGGTCGCCCTTCAACAAGGGGATCAGGCTACCGGGCGAACGGACAATTCCCCGGATTGACACTTCTCGGTCAATATGGATGCAAAAACATCTCGGACACACCCCCTGCACCCCACTGGGGACCGTGACGGTCCCCAGACCCCTGCAATCACTTAAAAAAGATTTAATAAAGCATCAGCCGGGGAGCGTGACGCTCCCCAGACCCCTGCAATCACTTAGCGAGGGTTTACGGTTCCACCCCATGACGCAGACAGTGGTGCCGGATAATACAGGAGGAACAGAGGGGCAGACGGGCCTTGCAGACATGCCGACCATGCAACAACAACCAATGATGGGCATGGGGCAAAAATTCGAACTCGATCACCTGCAACAGAGCCTGCTCCACCGCCTCCGGGCTCCTGCCCTGAGCCAAACCGGTCCGCTTGGCCACCCGGAAAACATGGGTATCCACCGCCAGGGTCGGCTGCCCGAACGCTACATTCAATACCACATTGGCCGTTTTGCGACCCACACCCGGCAACCGCTGCAAATCCTCCCGCTTGTCAGGCACCTGACCACCAAATGCCTGAATCAACAACTGACTCATGGCCAACAGATGCCTGGCCTTGCTGCGGTAAAGACCGATGCTGCGAATATAACCGCACAGTTTTTCCTCGCCCAACTGCAACAACGCCTCCGGGCTGTTGGCAACCGCGAACAGAGCCGGCGTCACCCGGTTGACCCCCACATCGGTGGCCTGGGCCGACAGGATGACAGCGACCAGCAACTCAAACGGCGAGTGGTAAACCAACGCCCCCACCGGATGCGGATTGGCCGCTCGCAAGGTGGCCAACAGAGCCGTACACTCGGCCCGACTGAGGGTGTGGGTGGTATCATTGGCTTTGCGCGCCTGGTCAACCATGGTCAAGACTCCTCGCTGGAGAGCGGCAACCCCGGCGCAACAGCCCCACCACGGGCCAACCTGCGACTCAGAAACCACCAGACCAATGCAGCCCCAACGGCATCGGCCACCCAATCCCACAGGTCGGCCTGCCGACCGGGCACAAAAGATTGATGCCACTCATCGGTTGCCCCGAAACCGGCGGCATACAACCATGCCCACCACCCGGGATGGGACGGGGGACGCAAGGCATGCCAAGCCAGCCACACCATGAGGCCATAAGCCATGGCGTGGAGCCACTTGTCCTGGGCAAAAAACGGGGGGGCAGGCAACTGCACCGGCCCGGAGGAGAGGCGATAAATCATGGCCGAATAGGCCAACAGCAGGATGGACCAGAGGATTTGTCGTTTCTGCATGGCTGTCATTCCATTTTGGCTCCAAACCAGCTATTCTCAGCCCCGACGGTGAAAACCGTTTTTCACGGCGCAAGATTTGTCAACCAACGCAAGGATACCCCCATGAACAGAGCCGAATCTGCGGGTCGTCACCTGGTGGTCGGCCTCTCTTCCCTGGCGTTAACCCCGGCGGAGGGCCACTTTTTACAGCAGGTGCAACCGGCGGGGATTATTCTGTTTTCCCGCAATATTCACGATCCGGATCAACTGCAGTCCCTGATCCGGTCGCTGCGGGAGCGGGTCTCCCCGCTCTGCACCCTCTGGTTGGACCAGGAGGGTGGCCGGGTGCAGCGACTGCGGGATCCGTTTACCCGTTTTCCCAGTGCCTGGCAATGGGTAAAATTATCCCGCCGCGAAGAGAGGCGGGCGGTAGAGCTGGCACGGCTGGCGGGTCAACTGTGCGGCCAGGAGCTGGTGGCCATGGGGATCGGGGTCAACTGTGCGCCGGTGCTGGATATTCGTGAACCAGGCGCGGACCCGGTGATTGGGGAGCGGGCCTTTGGTGACAGCCCGGAGCAGGTGATCACCCTGGCAGGGGCCTGGCTGGAGGGGTTGCAGTCCCAGGGTATCATGGCGGTGGGCAAACATTTTCCCGGCCATGGGGCGGCACAGGCAGACTCCCACAAAAGTTTGCCGGTGATCACGGGAAGTCGTGCGGATCTGGAGGCGCGGGAATTGTTGCCCTTCCAGCGTCTGCTGTCCCGCCTGCCTGCACTGATGACAGCCCATCTGGTGGCCAGCGGGCTGGGGGAGGAGCCGGCCACCTGGTCGCCCCTTTTGTTGCGGGATATTTTGCGACAGGCCTGGGGGTATCAAGGGCTGGTGGTGAGCGATGCCCTGGAGATGGGGGCATTGAGTGGTCCACTGGAGGAGCGGGCCTATCGGGCCATCGCGGCCGGTTGTGATCTGGTTCTATGCTGTACCGGCCAGTTGGATGATAATGCGGCCACCCTGGCCGGTGTGAGCCGTTGCCTGGCAGAGGTGGGGGAGATGGAGCGGCAGCAGACTGCCGCCCGCATTGAGGCCTGTTTGCGGCCCTATTGTCTACCCCCGGGGGAGTGGCGCAGCCTGCTTGAGCGGTCGGACTATCGGGAGGCACGTCATTTATTGGAGTCGGTTGCCGAAGAGAACCGGCAGGCGGATCCGACAGAATCCATTCATTGATTGACAGGAGGGCTTGATGTCTTACGGAAGCGCGCATATTCCCACCGAAATCCGCCACAAAAAACAGGAGCGGCAGTTGCAGATCAGTTGGGATACCGGGGAAGTTTTCAGCTATTCCATGGAATATTTACGTGTCAAGTGTCCCTGTGCCGACTGTTGCGGACACACCCCGGATCAGGCCAAACTGGTGGACGGCAAGGAGCAGGTGACCATCCAGGTGATTGTGCCGGTGGGTCATTATGCGGTAAAGCTGCATTTCAGTGACGGGCACGATTCCGGGGTCTTTTCCTGGACCACCCTGTTTGATTTGGGGCTCAATCAGGCCACCTACTGGCAAAACTATCTGGATGCGCTGCAGGCGGCCAACAAGCGTCGCCGCCCTTCAGTGTTTCCCATCAAGGTGGTTTCGCCGTAGTCACGGTTCACACAAACAGACGGGCACAGGACTGGTTTGTGGCCGCTGTTTTGCCGTGGACAGCACGCGGGGGAGGCGCGCACGGAGGCTTTTTGTCGGTATTGCACAAAAGCACTTGCCTCCCATGGCAATAAGCGGTAAAAGAATCGCACCCGCTTCGATGTCCCCATCGTCTAGTGGCCTAGGACGCCGGCCTCTCACGCCGGCAACACGGGTTCGACTCCCGTTGGGGACGCCACTTCAGCAGTTGAAGAGTGCCGAAAAAGAGCATAAAACCCGTAAAATCAAATGTTTACGGGTTTTTTTGTGTCCGAAGAGTACCGAGGAATACCGTTGACAGCCAGCAAATGGAACGGTATTTCTAACGGTAGGTGCGCCCCCTACCTGAAGGAGATACCGTTATGCCCCTTTCCGATACCACCATTCGCAACGCAAAACCTGCCGAAAAGCCGTTCAAACTGACTGACGGAGATGGTATGTATCTCCTGGTCAACAAGGCTGGACGGTATTTTCGTCTGGATTACAGCTTTGCCGGCACACGCAAGACTCTTGCCTTGGGAGTCTACCCTGAAGTGAGCTTGAAGCTGGCACGGGAGCGGCGCGACGATGCCCGTCGTCTGCTGGCCAATGGTATCGACCCATCCGCACAAAAGAGAGCGGAGAAAGCGGCCAACCCACTGGACGGCACCTTTGAAGTCATTGCCCGCCAGTGGATAGAGAAGATGGTCAAGCCGACAGCGACGGAGAAACACACCCTGCTGGTCACGCGACGGCTTGAGATTGATGCCTTCCCCGCCATAGGGGCGCGGCAGATACGAGACTTGCGTGCCCCTGACATTCTGGCTCTCCTGGAAAAGATGGAGCAACGGGGTGTCATCGTGTCAGCCCATCGGGTTCGTCAGATTATCGGGCAGGTATTCCGTTTTGCGGTGGCGAGCGGCAAGGCCGACTTTGACCCCACATCTGCATTGCGGGGAGCGTTGACCCCGGTCAAGGAGGAGCATCACCCGACCATTACCGACCCGGCGGCCATCGGGGAGTTGCTGCGGGCCATTGATGGATATGCTGGCAGCTTTGTCTCCATGGCAGCATTGCGGCTGGCTCCCCTGGTGTTCGTGCGACCGGGCGAGTTGCGCCAAGCGGAATGGACAGAATTCGACCTGGATGCTTCCGAGTGGCGCATACCCGGAACCAGGATGAAAATGAGAGAGCTGCACATTGTTCCCCTCTCCCGCCAGGCGGTTGCCATTCTGCGGGAACTCCATCCCCTGACCGGACATGGGCGGTATGTTTTTCCGGGTGCAAGGTCTGACGACCGACCCATGAGCGAGAACACGGTAAACGCTGCTTTGCGTCGTATGGGGTATGAGGTCGGCCAAATGACCGGGCACGGGTTCCGGTCTATGGCGTCAACGCTCCTGAATGAAATGGGGTGGGGTACAGACGCTATCGAGCGGCAGCTTTCCCATGACGAACGGAACAGCGTGCGCGCCGCATACAACAGCGCGACCTACATGCCTGAACGCAAACGAATGATGCAGGCATGGGCTGACCACCTGGATCAATTGGCGGGGCGGAACGTGGTGCCGATGAGAGCGGCCAAGGCTTGACCTGCTGACAAGACGACCCAGCCACCGCGACGGCGGGAAAAGTGGCTTCTCACCACCCTGGCCGGGCCTACCAATTGAGGGTGCCTGAGGAGGCTGGACCAATGTCGCACTTTGACGACTCGATATTGACCGAATGGCTTGCCCGTAGACGCGAGGTAGGGACAAAGAAGGCAAGCAAAACCCTGCCTGAATTGCTCGATTATGTATTTAAAGCCACAACTTGTGGCGGGGGGCAGGCAACAATAAGTCAAAAGCTGGAGGAGCTTGACTCGCACTTGGAACGGTTACGTCCGCGATTGAATGTGCTGGATTTTCACACCGAGAGAAGACGGGAAACATACAGGGCCTACCTCAAGCAGCAAGCAGAGATGATGACGCTTGGAATGAAGACACTGAAGGAGCTATTGACGAAAGGAGAATTCGTCGGATACGGGCTTACAGACATACATTCCAGCAGGTTAACTCGTATTCATCCCCACCAGTGGAATTTCCTCGTTCCCGACTTCGACAGCAATACCGCCACAGGACATGGCCTGTCTTTCGTCGGGCTGGAATTCTATCCGACGCAGATGGATGCCGACACCCTTCACGAACTGGCGGGAAGGGTCCAGTCTCCTTCGGAAGGCGACAATCCGATGAACATTCCCCTGCCAGGGTCAACCGATCAACCTGCCCCCCTTCCAGGAGATACCGACGGCACGACACCTGCGCCGACGGAAGGGACCGAGCCACCCGTAACACAGGAACCATCAGGGGCCGATCCAGAAAGCACTGCCCAACGGAAACAAGACAAGGTTGCAACTGCCGCCAAATACCAAGGATGGCTTGACAGGTACGAAGCACTCAAAAATACGAAACCACCCCCTGCAAACCAAGATATCTACAAGCAGATTCAGGCAGAGCATCTCAACGGTACAGGAAAAACCGTTGCTGTGGAAACCATTGAGCGAGAAATCCGCAGAATAAAACCCCCAACCTGACAAAAGCGGGAAACTTTTTCGATTTTCCCGCTTTCCCGTTTTTTCTTCCCGCTTCTTCCCACATTGATTTTACTGCGTTTTCATATCTGCAAAAGCGGGAAACTTTTTTCTTGTCCCGTTTTTTTTCCCGCCGTTTCCTGGCCGCCATGTTTTCACCGCATGCCAAAAAGGAACGACCATGCACAAAGAATATCCACCCGCACCAGTCAAACGACTGAACTTTGCCAACGGGCAACCGATTGAGTTCGTCACGCAAGCACCAAGCATACCCATCTCTTGCACCCCAATAAGCCGCGTTTTGCGTCGCACTGAAGTCATGATGTTGCTGGGGATCAAGTCGAGCACGCTTGGCGATTGGGTCGCCAAGGGCCACCTGCCACCGCCGATCCAACTCGGACCACGCAATGTCGGATGGCGTGAAGATGTCATTGCCGCGTGGTTGGAGAGTCGTCTGCCCACCAAGGCTGTGCAGCAGACCATCCCCCAAGCTGACACCCCATCTGTCCGCCGTGGCCGGCCACGCAAATCTGCCGCCAACCTGGCGCAGTAAGGGGGGGGCCGAGCATGGACGATAAACGATTTGGCCCGGACACTGGGGGGGCCAGGCCGGGCCACGAAGAACGACAAGCTGCTAATTCTGCGGGTAATTCTACTTCTTTCCGGCCAGGGGTGCAAGACGATTCTTCCTACGGGCGCGCAGCTTTGGATTCAGCATGTGCCAGCATCATTCATGGTGACGACGGCAGGAACGATGCTCTGTTCAAAGCCGGGGCATCCATGGCCGAATTGGTGGCGGGGGGTGTGCTGGAGGAAGGCGAGACCACCCAGTCACTTTGGGATGCAGCGCGGACCGCCGGTCTCCAGGATGATGAAATCCGTGCCACCCTGAAAAGTGCCTTTGCCAGGGGTAGCCAGAACCCCCGCACCACTCCAGACAGGCCGGGAGGCCACCAGCAAGCACGGCGGCAGACTCCTCCACCTGGGCGACAAGCATCCCCCGACCAGGACGAGAAAGCCAAGCGTGCGGCACTGGTGGCGCAGCAGGTTTGCCGGATGGCTGGACCATCTCCAGGCACCGATCAATACTCGATCAAAAAACACCTGCCGCCCGGCACCCTGCTGGAAATTCCGATGACATTGTTGACGGCCATCATCGGCTATCACCCTAAGGATCCTAGCCAAAATAAGTTGAACATTTCATGATTCGGGTGGGCGTTCTCTTGGCATCAACCGATAGTTCCACTCCCCATGAAATTGGTCGCGCTCGATTGCCAGTCTCTCCAGTTCCT
>PEAG01000129.1 GCA_002753505.1 Magnetococcales bacterium HCHbin5
AGCAGTGCCCCTGCGGGGCGTTTTGGGCGCGCTGCGCCCATTTGCTGCGCAAATGGGCTTCTGGGAAAGCGCGCCCGTTACATGCAGGGGCTTTGCCCCTGCACCCCACTGGGGAGCGTGACGCTCCCCAGGCCCCTGCAATCGTTTAAAAAGATTAGAAAAGCATGGGCGTAGTCATCATGTTAGCGCATATGGGGCTTTGCCCCTGCACCCCACTGGGGAGCGTGACGCTCCCCAGGCCCCTGCAATCGTTTAAAAAAAAATTAAAAAAGTACAGGTGTCCTTGTATGTGGGCATTGCCTGCACCCTGCCGGAGGGATTGTCTTCCCTGGCCCCGATTTTCTCGTTTACCTGCCCAACAGAACAGGCTAACATGAAGGAGATGCGTTGCCTTTCCAAAGGCAGGATCGCACGGATACTCGAACAGACTGGGACAACATGAGATGAATCATCATCCCGCTGCCACGCCCCCGCTCTCGGCCGCCGCTGCCATTCAGACAGCCCTGACCGCCGAAACCGAAGCCATGCAGGCGGTAGCCCGTTGCCGTGCCCAGGCGGAAAAAATGGTCGACGACGCACGACGACAAGCCAGCGAAATCGCTACCCAGGCCGACCTTCGCATCAGCGACCTCCACAAAGAGTACAACAAGCGCATTCGCAAACAGGAAGAGAACGCCCAGGAGGAGAGCCATCGCCAACGACTCCCCACCGCAACACAACCGGAGGGGGTGCTGCAAACCGCTGTTCAACAACTGGCCGCCTGGCTCACCGGGGAGCGACAAGAGCTGACCTCCAACCCATCGCTCCCACACCCATGACCCCAGCCTTTGCCTATCTGCAGAGCCGATTGCAGGCCCAGTATGGCCAACGCCTGGACGAACAGGGCTGGCGACGGTTGGAGCTGGTCGCTCCCTATCGACTCTTTCTTAAAAGTGCCCGGGAGACCACTCTGGCCCCCTGGCTGCTGGCCATCAGCGACGAAGATAATGTCGCCGTGCTGGAACACCGCTTGCGCGAAGCATTGCACCACTCGGTGGTCCGAACAGCCCTTTGGTGCCCCGGGGAGTGGCGCGCCGCCGTCCACTGGACCAGCCAACTCTGGCTGCTGCCCGCCTGGCAACAGCAGTGGCAAGGGGAACCCCTGCCTGCCGGTCTTGTGCTGGCCGATACCGCCACCGTTGCTCCATTGCAACAGGCCTGGCAGGCCGGAACCCCCCTGCTGACCGCCTGGCTCACCCACTGGCGTTCCCTCTGGCCCCCCCTGGCCAAGACAGAACGGAACCGGTTGGAACGGTTGATCCAGATTTTCCAAACCCATGCCGACCAGTTTGCCGAACTGCCAGACAGCAACGCGGCCCGCCTCGCCCGCCAACAACTGCAACAAAGATTGGCCGGCCTGTTCCGCCAGCAGGCTGGCCAGCCCGTCGCCCTTTTTGTCTATCTGGCGCGCATGGCCCTGGATTTTGAGCGACTGCGCGGGGGGCTGTTGCTGCGCGCACTCTACCACGCCAATGAGGGGGAAGCCGCCTGATGTTTCGTCCCCAATCCGCCCATTGGTTTCGCCTGTTGGTGGCCAGAGAGGATCTACCCCAGACCCTGGCCCTGCTGACCACCCAACAAGGGATTGAACTGGATACACAGGCAGACCATTCACCCCTGCTTTCCGACGAAACGGCTGAATATTTGGCGGCTTTCCAACAACTTGCCCGTCAGTTTCACGCCTACTGGCCGGCAACGCCTCTGCCGGACTCCGCAAAAAAATTGCCATTCCCGAACAATCCACAACAGGTGCTGGAAGAGGCTTTGGAGGCATTGGAAAAGTGGCACCTGGAGGCGGCTCCCGTTATCCAGCGGCTGGATGAGGAGCGGGCCTGGAGGAGCGATCTGATCCTGTATGAAGCGTTGGCCCGCCGTCTTGCCGCTCAGCCCCGCAGCTCTTCCCTGGAGCTGGCCCTGTTGCGCACCGAGGGCGACTGGCTGACCGCTGCCCTCTTTGTACTGCCGGAACCGCTGGAGAGCTTGCCGCCGCAGATCAACCCCATCCTCTACCCGGTGCCGGGGGAGGGAGACCATTTTCTCATCGCTGTCGGTACCAAAGAGGATATGCGCATTTTGGCAGAAGGGGTGGCGACCGCCAAAGGTCGCCCGCTGCCCATCCCCCACTGGTCGGAGGGAGCCGCCCAGACGGCCCTGCCGGAAATCAAACAACGGGTGGAAAACAGCACAGAAAAGCTGGAACGCCTCCAGCAGGCTCTGGCGGTCATCCACCGCCGTCATCGCATACCCCACCATCTGCAGGCGGTGGCCCATCTCCAATGGTTTTTTGCCGCCATCGAACGGGTTCAAACCGGCCCCTGGTTGGTACACGTTGCCGGTTGGACCGATGAGGCCGATGAGGCCAAAATCAACCAGGGATTGCAGCAAAACCAGGTATGTGCCTTGTTGGACCTCTCAGCCACCCCGCCGACTGCCGAACCGCCCATCATCCTGGCCAACCCCTGGTGGGTCAAACCGTTTGAACTCTTTGCCCGTCTGTTGGGCATTCCGGGACGGCATGAGGTGGACCCCAGCCCGCTGCTGCTGCTGGTGGCTCCCCTGCTGTTTGGATACATGTTTGGCGATGTGGGTCAGGGGGCCGTGCTGGCCCTGGTCGGTTGGCTCCTGCGCGGACAATTGGCCGGCTCCTGGTTGCTGATAACCGGAGGCATTTCTGCCAGCTTTTTTGGCCTGCTCTTCGGCAGCCTCTTTTGCCGGGAAGATCTGTTGCCCGCACTCTGGCTGCACCCCACCCACCATCCGCTGCCGGTGTTGGCCGTTCCCGTCCTGCTGGGCATGCTGCTGCTGTTGACCGGCCTGATCCTGGATGGCATCAGCCATTATTGGCGCGGCCAGTTGCGATCCTGGTGGTTGCGGGAATCGGCTATCCTGCTATTATATGTCGGGTTGCTGCTGGGCATACTGCACCCTGCGGGCTGGATGCTGGCTGTGGCCGCCCTGGGATGGTTTATCGTCGGCAATCGGTTGGCAGGGGATGCGCCGCTGGCTCTGCTGGGTCACTTGGCCCATCTGCTGGAAACCGGAATGCAACTGGGGGTCAACACCCTCTCCTTTGCCCGCGTCGGTGCCTTTGCCCTGGCCCACGCGGGACTGTCACAAGCGGTTGTCACCCTGGCCGATTTGCCCCAGAATGCTTTTTTTGGCTTTCTCATTCTGCTGTTCGGCAACCTGCTGATCCTGTTGCTGGAGGGTCTGGTGGTTTCGGTCCAGACAACCCGCTTGATTTTGTTTGAATTTTTTGTACGGTTTCTCCGGGGTGAAGGCAGGCTGTTCAGGCCGCTCAAGCCGCCACCCGGCTGGTTGTTCCAGTCATGATGTAGCAAACGATCCTATAAAAGACGGGAGAGGCTTGGGCAGGTGGGTTGTTGCCTGCCCGGCGCGATGTCCCGAAAGCCTGTTTTCATCAACCGAAGGAGTGGACCATGGCCCCACGTACCCAACTTGCCCTTGCCCTGACTGTTTTTACCGGGTTGTTAGCCACCGCGATACTGTTTCTGGGGGGATCCGCCCTGGCCACGGAGCCTCTCTCTGCTGCGGCCGCTGCTGCGCCCGGCGGGGGTGGGCAGGGTTTGGGTTATATCGCCGCCGCCCTGGCCACCGGACTCTCTTCGCTGGCTGCCGGTTTTGCGGTGGCCCATGTAGGGGCAGCCGCCATCGGGGCGGTGACGGAAAAACCGGAGCTGTTGGGTCGCATGTTGATTCTGGTGGGGCTGGCGGAGGGGATTGCCATTTATGGCCTGATTGTCTCCATCCTGATTTTGAACCGGTTGGGTTGATGCCTGCGATCCGGTTTGTGGGGGATGCGGTGAGCGCGGCCGCTTGGCGTCTGGCGGGTGTGGAGTGCTGGGTGCCCGAGGCCGGAGAAGAGAGTGCCATGATCACCCGTCTCTGCCTCCCCCCCACCCAACTGCTGCTGCTGACGGCTGCGCTGGCGCAGCGGTTGCCTGTTTCGCTGCAGCAGCGCATTTTTGCTTCCCTGGCCCCGCTGGTGCTGGTGGTTCCCGATGTGCAAATGGCGGTGGCCATGCCGGATCTGGTGGAGACGGTACGCAAACAACTGGGAGTTGGGGCATGATTGGCGACCAGAGCGAATCGTTACAGCGGCTGTTGCAGCGGCTCTCCCAGCATCAGGAGGCGGCCTGCCAGGAAATTTTGGCAGCGGCCGAGGCGCAGGCGGCGGAGTTGATTGCCACCGCCACGGCCGAGGCAAAGCGGCGTGAGGCCGAGGCCGTTCGGGCAGCGGAGCAGCGATGGGCCGAGGCGCAGGCCATGTTGCAGGCGCGGCAGGCGACCGATGAGCGGCAATATCGGCTGCGTCAAACCCAGGCGGTGTTGGAACGGGGTTGGAACCTGCTGTTGACGGTGCTGGAGCAGCGGTGGACGGTGGCCAGTCAGCGCAGGCTTTGGGTGGCCATGCTGGTGCAACGGGCAGAGCGGCTGTTTGCGACAGCTGATTGGGTGGTGCAGCATCCCCTGCAGTGGCAGACGGCGGAGTTGGGTATTGATCGTGCGGAGATCCGCTTCCAGGCCGATGCCGGGTTGACGGCGGGTTTGCGCATTGGTTGTCAGGGGGCATGGCTGGATGGCACGGTGCAGGGGATGATGGTCAATCGGCAGGAGTTGTCTGCGTTGTTGTTGGCCCAACTGGAGCAGGATGAGGCGAATTCATGAGCGAAGCCATTATCTGTTGGATCAGTGGTCCGGTGTTGCGGGCTGTTACGACGGACAATTTTCATATTCACGAAGCGGTGCTGGTGGGTAGCAAAGGGCTGCTGGGGGAGGTGGTTCGGCTGAACGGTCAGGAGTTGACGGTCCAGGTGTTTGAGGAGACCACCGGCTTGCGTCCGGGAGACCGTTTGCAGGGGGAGGGTGCTTCCCTTTCGGTTCGTTTGGGACCGGGTTTGTTGGGTAATATTTTTGATGGTTTGTTGCGGCCCCTGACGGGGGGTGAGGAGCGCAATTTTCTCTCTCCTGGCCAACGGTTGCCGCCGACGATCCGCTATCCCTTTCAACCTTTGGTGGAGATGGGGCGTATTCTCAAGGGGGGAGAGCCGTTTGCGGCGGTGCAGCAGTTGCCGCCGCCGGCCGAGCCGCAACTCTGTCTGGTTCCGCCTGCCGTATGTGGCGAGGTGGTGGCGATTGCGCCCGCCGGGGAGTATGCCGACACCGACATTCTCTGTACTTTGCGGGATGGTTCCGGTCGGGAGGAGGGGATTGCCATGAGTCACACCTGGCCGGTGCGTGTGCCCAGGCCGGTGGCGGAGCGTTTGGTCAGCGGGCCGCCTTTGTTGACGGGTCAACGTATTCTGGATTGTCTTTTTCCCGTGGCGCGGGGGGGCAAGGCCACGGTGCCGGGTGGTTTTGGTACCGGCAAGACGGTGTTGTTGGAGACCATTGCCAAATGGTGCAATGCGGATGTCATCGTTTATCTGGGTTGTGGTGAGCGGGGCAACGAGATGGCGGGGGTGTTGGATGAGTTTCCCCATCTGGAGGATCCGCGCACGGGTCGACCCTTGATGGAGCGGATGGTGGTGATTGCCAACACCTCCAACATGCCGGTGGCGGCTCGTGAGGCCAGCATTTATACCGGCGTGACGGTGGCGGAATATTTTCGTGATCAAGGGTTGAATGTGGCGTTGATGGCCGATTCCACCAGTCGTTGGGCGGAGGCGTTGCGGGAGGTGTCGGGTCGGTTGGGGGAGTTGCCGGGGGAGGGGGGGTATCCGGCCTATCTCAGTACCCGGTTGGCTGATTTTTATGAGCGTGCGGCTCGGGTGCAGACTTTGTCGGGCAAGGGGGGATCGGTCACGATCATTGGTGCGGTCAGTCCGCCTTCCAGCGATTTTTCGGAGCCGGTTACCACCCACACCAAGCGGTATGTACGCAATTTTTGGGCGTTGGATCGCAAGCGGGCTCATGCCCGGTTTTATCCTGCCATTGATCCGTTGACCTCCTATTCGGAGGATGCTGTTTTGTTGGCCAGTTGGTGGCATGCGCGTGGCAATCCCAATTGGGCGGCGCAGCGGCGGCGGTTTCTTACGGTGTTGGAGGAGCAGGCCCGTTTGGAGCGGATGGCGTTGATTCTGGGCAAGGATGCCATGCCGCCCCAGCAGCAGTTGACCTTGTTGGTTGCGGGTTTGATCAATGAGGCGTTTTTGCGGCAGTCCGCTTTTTCCGTCAAGGATCGTTCGGCTTCGCCGCAAAAGCAGAATCGGATGATGGGGTTGTTGGATCGTTTCATGGATTTGGCGGCCAGGGCGGTGGAGGCTGGCATGGCGGTGGAGGCCATTCAGGGGTTGCCTTTGCTGCGGCGGTTGCAGCGGATGGGGGAGGAGATTGCGGACGAGGAGATGGAGGCGTTTGCCCAGTTGGAGGAGGGCATGGAGAAGGCTTTCAGTCTCGGCTAGGTGGTGTGCCGGGCCACTGCAAGACTCTGGGGGCCATCGCTAAACGATGGCACATTGCTGGACGATGGCACATTGCTGGACGATGGCACATTGCTGGACGATGGCACATTGCTGGACGATGGCACATTGCTGGACGATTACACATCGCTAGACGATTGCACATCGCTAAACGATTGCAGGGGTCTGGGGACCGTCACGGTCCCCAGCGGGGTGCAGGGGGTGTGTCCGAGATGTTTTTGCATCCATATTGACCGAGAAGTGTCAATCCGGGGAATTGTCCGTTCGCCCGGTAGCCTGATCCCCTTGTTGAAGGGCGACCTGACTACAA
>PEAG01000130.1 GCA_002753505.1 Magnetococcales bacterium HCHbin5
CGCTCCGGCCGCAGCCGCTGCCGCCCCCGCAGCGGAGGCGGCCAGTGGATCAGGCGGCGGCGAGAGCGGTGGCAATGCCAGCACGGCAGCAGCTGTTGTCGCCGGATCCGGCTCCTCCTCCAGCAGTGACAGCTCATCGGGCAGCGGCGAGAAGAAGGGAGCGGCGGCGGCGGCTCGATCCGGGGATGATGATCGCGGCATGACCATGAACAAGCCAGTGGCGGTGGAGGGGTTTGCGGACCAGGCGGCCCAGGTGGGAGCGTTGGCATCCGAAGGATTTGCCGGTGTGACCGCCCATTTCAAACCGCCGGAGGGGTTGGCCGTCGCGGGTGATGGGGCACCACCCAAGGTGGATGGATTTGGTGGTGGTGCGACGGCCGGCGTTGCACCGCCGGTGGAGGGATTTGGGGACAGCGGAGACAACCGGGGATTGAATGACAAGGCCGGTGGCGGCTACCTGGACCAGGAGGAAGAGGAGAGTCTGACCCCTCGGCAACGGGCCGTGGATACCGGCCCGGGCAGCGAGGAGGAGGCCGACAACGGGGCAGCGAAGGCAGAACGGCTGGATCTGGAGCCTGGATGGGAAGAGGTCGCCAAGGAGAAAGAGGCCGGCGACCAGGGAGATCAGGAGAGGGGAGAGGAGGCCGGCACAGAGAACAACCCGGAAGGACAGACGCGGCTGGTTCCCTACGCCACCCTGTTCGGCGGCAAACACCGGTTTACCGCCCAACTGAAAGCCCATGGTTACGGTGGCTTCCACGAATGGCAGATGCAGTGGATTAAACAGATGATGGAAAACAGGAGCTCCTGACCGCCCCGGGTATCAATGTTTATGTACTCCGAAACGCAGCCTTGCCCATACGCACAAAAGGCGGACGCACCACCTGTACCGGCACCATGCGCCCACGCATATCCACCTGGCAAAGCGTACCGATGGGCAGGTCACCGGCCACCCGGGCCAGGGCAATCCCTTTGCCGAGGGTGGGGGAGTAGCCGCCGCTGGTGATCCGACCGACAGGCTTGCCTTCCCAGAACAGCTCCTGTTGATCCCGCAACACACCGCGTTCCTGCAAAATCAGCCCCACCCGCTTGCGCAGCGGTGGTTGGCCCCAAAAGGGCTCCAGGGCCTGGCGGCCGATAAATTCCCGATCCAGCGGCTCCCAGGCAATGGCCCAAGCCAATCCACACTGCAACGGCGAGGTGCGCCCATCCATGTCATGACCATACAGATGCATGCCGGCCTCCAGGCGCAAGGTATCCCTGGCCCCCAAACCTGCGGGAAAAACGCCCGAACGCAGCAAGCTTTCCCACAAGGTCAACCCATCCTCCTCCGGTACGATCAGTTCAAAGCCATCCTCACCAGTATAGCCGGTGCGGGCAATACGCCAACGATCATCCTCCAGAAAATGAAAAGGTTTCAGTTCCAGTGCCCGTCGGCCGACGCCAGCTGGCAGGGACAACTCGACATACTTGGCCGCCTTGGGCCCTTGGACAGCCAGGATGATCAGATCCCGCCGGTCGGTCACTCGAACCCCATAAGAGGGGGCATGAATACGAATCCAGGCCATGGCTTTATCGTGCGTGGCCGCATTGACCACCAAAAAAAATCGCTCGGCACTGAGACGGTAGGCGATCAAATCATCGGACACCCCACCCGCTGCATTCAACATCAAACCATACTGGGCCTGACCGGGTCGGGGAATGCGGGCCACATCGTTGCTCAACAAAAAACGCAACAACGGATCCACCCGTTTGCCGATCAGGTCGATCACCCCCATATGGGACACATCAAACATGCCACACTGTTGACGCACCAACTCATGTTCACGCAACTGGGAACCATAGTGGAGCGGCATCTCCCAACCTGCAAAATCCACCATTTTGCCCCCAAGGGCCACGTGGGCATCAAATAACGGTGTTCGTTTCATGTTTTCTCACCTCATCCAGTCGTTTCAGTGTCCGCAGGAGCTCTGCCAACTGGGCAAAAGGGACCATATTGGGACCATCACACGGAGCCAAATCTGGATCGGGGTGGGTTTCCAAAAAAAGCCCGGCCACCCCCACCGCGACCGCTGCACGGGTCAACGGAGCCACAAAGGCCCGTTCCCCCCCGGAAGCATGACCCAGTCCACCCGGCAATTGGACGGAGTGGGTGCCATCAAATACCACAGGAAAACCAGTGGCGGCCATGATCACCAGGCTGCGCATATCCACCACCAGATTGCCGTAGCCGAAGGCATAGCCCCGTTCACACAATAAAATTTGCTCATTACCCACCGCCACCGCCTTGCGCGCCACCCCTGCCATCCCTTCCGGGGCCAAAAACTGGCCTTTTTTGATGTTGACCGGCTTGCCTTGTCGGGCAACGGCTTGAATAAAATCGGTTTGTCGGCACAAAAAAGCCGGGGTCTGCAGCAGATCCACCACGGCTCCAGCCGCCTGAGCCTGGGCCGCATCATGGACATCCGTCACCACAGGCAGAGCCAACTGCTGCCGGATCTGCGCCAGAATGCGCAACCCCACCGCCAGACCCGGACCACGATAACTGCTGGCCGAGCTCCGATTGGCCTTGTCAAAAGAGACCTTGTAAACCAACGCCAGCCCCAACCGATCGGCCAACGTTTTCAAAAAGTCGGCGGTCCGCAGGCCAAACTCCAGCCCCTGTTGAAAGCTCTCGCCTTCCAGCACACACGGCCCCGCAATCAACACAAATGGTTTGTTATTGGCAAACAGGGCGGACCCCACCCGAACTTCCCGCTGTGGGGAGGGGGTATCCTGCAGGGAGGTGGATGCAGTCACAATGCGCGCCTCCCACTCAAACCGGCCCCGATAAAGGCGGCAAACAGCGGATGCGGCCGCCGGGGACGGGATTTGAACTCAGGATGAAATTGGCAGGCGATAAAAAAGGGATGGTCCGTTCGTTCCACAATTTCCACCAACGCTCCGTCCGGGCTGGTACCGGAAAAGAGCAAACCGGCCTGTTCCAGCGGGGCGCGGTAGGTGTTGTTGAATTCATAGCGATGCCGGTGCCGTTCGGAGATGGTTCGGCAGCCATAGATTTTTTCCGCCAGGCTACCGGGTTTCAAGCTGCAGGGGTAGGCTCCCAGTCGCATACTGCCCCCTTTGTCTGCGCCCTGGTCCCGTTGCTGCAGCTGATCGCCATCCATCCACTCGGTCAACAGGGCTACGACCGGGGCTGGGGTATTGGGATTGAACTCGGTGGAGTTGGCATGGGGCAAATTCAAATCATTGCGGGCGCACTCTACGACGGCCATCTGCATCCCCAGGCAGATGCCGAAAAAGGCTATTTTTTCTTCCCGTGCATACCGGATGGCTGCCACTTTGCCCAGCATGCCCCGCTCTCCGAAACCACCGGGAACCAGGATGCCATCCACGCCCCCCAACAGGGCGGCGGGATCTTCCCGGTCCAACTGCTCCGCATCCACCCAGCGCAGGGCCACCCGGGTGTTATGGGCGATGCCACCATGGGCCAGAGCCTCGATCAATGATTTATAGGCATCCTTCAAATCGACATATTTACCGACAATACCAATGGTAACCCGATGGACGGGATTGACCGTCTTTTCCAACACCCGTTCCCAATCTTCCATCTGGGGCTCATCGGCCTGCAGCGACAAGTGGCTGAGTACCTTGCGGGCCAACCCCTCCCGGTAGAGGGCAAACGGAACTTTGTAGATGGTATCCTGATCCTGACAGGAGATGACAGAATCGGGGTCAACGTTGCAAAAGAGGGCTATTTTTTTCCGAACCCCCACCGGAACCTCCCGATCGCTGCGCACAATCAGGATGTCCGGCTGGATACCGATGGCCAGCAACTCCTTGACCGAGTGCTGGGTGGGTTTGGTTTTCAACTCTTCCGAGGTGGGAATATAGGGCAACAGGGTCAGGTGCATGAACAGGGTATTTTCCCGTCCCAGATCGTTGCGCAGTTGGCGAATGGCTTCGAGAAAGGGTAACGATTCAATGTCCCCCACCGTGCCGCCCACCTCGATAATGGCGATATGGACATCGGAGGCCACGCTGAGGACGGCCTCCTTGATGGCATCGGTAATGTGTGGAATCACCTGTACCGTCGAGCCCAGATAGTCTCCGCGCCGCTCTTTGCGAATGACCCGCTGGTAAATGCGTCCGGTGGTAAAATTATTGTTCCGGCTCATGGGAATATCGAGAAACCGTTCATAATGGCCCAGGTCCAGGTCGGTCTCGGCTCCATCGTCGGTAACAAACACCTCCCCATGTTGAAAGGGGCTCATGGTGCCCGGATCCACGTTGATGTAGGGGTCCAGTTTCTGGATGGTCACCTTTTTACCCTGGGCTTGCAACAGGCAGCCCAGGGAAGCCGCCGCCAACCCTTTGCCCAGAGATGAGACCACCCCACCTGTCACAAATACAAATTTGGCCATACAATACCCCTTCCCCATCGCAGGAAACCAAGACAACCTGGAGGGGAAGCATAACACAACAATCGCTGGTAATGGGATGGAGTTGTTGACCCCATCGCTTTAATTTCTTGCACGATACGGAAAAATGGCAGACCATCTATCGGGAATGCCTTCTGATTTTTACGTCAAAGCGTGTCGGAAAAAATTATCAATCAGGGAGGAGAACCCCACCACATGGCAACACAACCGATCAAAATTGGTACCCGTGGCAGTGCCCTGGCCCTTTGGCAAGCGCAATGGGTCCAGAGACTGCTCACCACCCGTCAGCCGGAACAACCGGTGGAACTGGTCATTATCAAAACACAAGGAGACAAAATTCTGGATGTCCCGCTGGCCAAGGTGGGTGGGAAAGGGTTGTTTGTCAAAGAGCTGGAAGAGGCTCTGCTCGCCGGAGAGATTGATCTGGCCGTCCACTCCATGAAGGATGTCCCCTCGGTGATGCCTGCCGGTCTGGTGTTGGCAACCATCCTGGAACGGGAAGACCCCCGTGATGTCCTCCTCTCCTGCCGTTTTGGCAGCCTGGACGGGCTGCCGGCGGGAGGGGTTGTGGGTTCATCCTCGCTGCGTCGTCAAAGTCAACTGCTCCATCTGCGCCCGGATCTGCAGGTGGTTTCGTTGCGGGGCAACGTCAATACCCGTATCGCCAAACTGGAAGCCGCTCAGTTTGACGCCATTCTGTTGGCCGCCGCCGGGGTCAAGCGGTTGCACTTGACCCGGCATGTGGTGGAATATCTGGATCCGGACCGGATGATTCCAGCCAACGGCCAGGGAGCCATCGGCATTGAAGTACGTGAAAAAGACGACAAAATCATTCCCCTCCTCACCCCGTTGAACCACCTGCCAACCTGGCAGTGCGTCAGTGCGGAACGGGCCTTTCTGGCCACTCTGGAGGGTGGGTGTCAGGTACCAATCGCCGGTTACGCCCAATTGCAGGAAAACAGGCTGCACATGACTGGCCGCGTCTCCTCCCTGGACGGCACCGAGATGATTACGCAACAGATGCAAGGCGATCCCGATCAACCGGAGCAGCTGGGACAACGTCTGGCTCAGGCACTGCTCGACCAGGGCGCGAAGCGCATTTTGCAACAAGCCGGCCTTTGATGCCCTCTGTTCCAACCGGACAACGACTTTTTTTGCCATTGCTTTTTTTTTTCCCAACATGCATGATGCTGGCGGCATTTGTGGTGCCAAACAGGCGTATCGCCTGGAAAAAGCTTTCTCAATAAAGGAGTTAGCTGATTTCGGGCCGCTACAGAGGGGCGTAGGATCCATATCCGCCGTAAAGCCGGTTGCGGCATCCGGCGTTTTTCCCTTGGATATGAGCGTGTTGACTGCTTGACAACAAACTGACGTTGACCTCTGCCCCCCTGCAGAAAACCTGCTGTTTTATCGTTTGCAGTTGGTTCGCAACCACTTTATGGAGATCCATGCAATGGCAATTTTCAGGAACCTTTTCGCGATCATCGGCTTGGCTGTGTTGTTGGGCGGTGGGTACGGTTATGTCAAGATGGCCCCCATTCTGGCCGAATTTGACCCGGGCTACATGAAGATGTACAAGGAGTTTGCAACCGCCTTGTTGACAACCAAAGATCCGGGTGAGGCCATGATGTGGGCAGTCCCGGTGGAGGACCCCAAACTGACGGTGGACGAGGTAAAGGACTCGCTGAAAAGCCTGGCGTCCGCACGCAATTTTCTGTTTGTGGGGGAGGCCCCCTTTTACAAACAGGTGGAGGCTGTAACCGGCAAGAAGTATCGCCATGTGGCTTTCCTCTCTTTTTGCGACGTCGGCGTCGGCCAGATGATGGCCGATTATCGGGACGCCTATACCGGCTTTATGCCTTGCCGTGTTTCTGTGGTCGAAGACAAATCTGGCAAGTTGTGGTTATACACAATGAACCTGGACATGATGATCCACGGTGGTCGCCAGTTACCTGAAGATCTGCGCAAAGAGGCAATACGGGTCAGAAATATCCTGTGGGATATGGTGCATGGTGCCGCAAAAGGGGAGTTTTAACAGGAGGTTTCCGGAGGAAAGACCGCCTTTTGGCCTGACCGGTCGGAACAGGAAAAAATCGGTGTTTTCTCGAAGTCTTAATCCATGTTGATGGGAGGAAAATCATGCAACAAAAAAAGTTGGGCATGTTGGTCGTCGGAGGGTTGCTGGCGGGAGCAGCGATACTGGGCTCCTCAGCGGCTGAGGCCGGCGGTATTTCTGCGGAAATGCTGGCCAATACCTGTGCCGGTTGCCACGGTACCGCTGGTGTCTCCGCCGGGCCGGCCATGCCGACCATCGCCGGTA
>PEAG01000131.1 GCA_002753505.1 Magnetococcales bacterium HCHbin5
TTCTGGTTTTTTATCCAAATATTTTCCACGACATAACCGTGCGCGTCGGGCTGCCGCCCTCCAGGAGTCTGCCCCTGCGGGGCAGGTTTTGTGCGCGTTGCGCAAATTTTCTGCGAAAATTTGCTTTGGGAAAACGCGCAATTCAGCAGGGGCTTTGCCCCTGCACCCCACCGGGGACCGTGACGGTCCCCGGACCCCTGCAATCGTTTGAAAAGATCAGAAAAAGCATAGGCATGGTCATCATGTTAGCGCGTATGGGGCTTTGCCCCTGCACCCCACCGGGGACCGTGACGGTCCCCGGACCCCTGCAATCGTTCAGAAGAAGAGTGCAATCATGTCAGTTATATAGGGCCTGGGTCCGCTTTCACCCAGGGATCAGAGACCGAAATAGTCGCGGATAAATTGGCTCAGGGCGGCGGTATCTTCCAACGCAAAGGTGGGCAGGTCGGTCAGGCACTGGGGATCGTCGGTGACGATGGCGATCACGTTGCTCAACTGCTCGTGCAGGGGGGCCGTACCGCTGGCCAGCCGATGGACCACAATTTTGGGGTGGTCCTCATTTTTGTAGCCCTCCACCAGAATCAGATCGTGTCCCCGCAGGTAGCGCACCTGCTCCTCCAGGGTTGGCTCGGAGTGCTCCTTGCCAAGCTCCTGAATCATGAACCAGCGTTCCCGTGAGGCGAACAGAACGGTTGCGGCTCCGGCCTGCCGGAAACGGTAGGTATCCTTGCCGGGCAGGTCCGGGTCGGTGGGGTGGTGACCATGCTTGATGGCGGCCACCCGCAGGCCGGTCCGGTGCAACTGTTGGATGACCTTGACCATCAGCGTTGTCTTGCCGGTGCCGCTGGGGGCGGAAAAGCCCAGGACGGGTATGGGGGCTGGGGTTGTCATCCGCCGCTCACCGGGGGAAAGATGGCGATCTCGTCGCCATCGGCAACCGGCTCCTCCGGGCTTGCGTAGGTCTGATTGACGGCCACCCGGAGGTGGGTATCGGCCAGGACGGTGGCATAGGGCTCTCCTTGGCTGCGCAGATGCGTCAGCAGCCGTGCCACGGTGTTGATCTCCGGTGGCAGCGAGAGCTGTTCTTCCGGGCGGCCCATTTTTTCCCGCACCCAGGCAAAATAAAAGATGTGCGCCATGTTGGTTTGATCAATCCCTCCTCATTTTATGGCCTGCTGCCATCCGAAGGCTTGGCAACAGGGGCCATTATGGCTAAAGTGACCTCTTTGGTTCATTATCTGTCAACAAACGCAAGGAGATCTTCGTTGAGTCTAGCAGACAATCCGGTCCAGTTGAAGGAACCGCATTCGGACAGCCTGACAATTCTGTTTGTGGGTGATCTGTTTGGCAAGTCGGGCCGTCGGGCGTTGGATATCCATCTGGATCGCTTGAAGCGGGTCTATGCGTTGGACATGGTGATTGCCAACGGAGAGAACAGTGCGGGGGGTATTGGGATCACGCCCGGGGTGGCGACGGAGCTGTTTCAGGGTGGGGTGGATGTGATCACCACCGGCAACCATATCTGGAAATACAAGGAGATATTTGACTATATCGACAACAACAACCGTCTGTTGCGGCCGATGAACTATCCGCCGGGGGCTCCTGGCAAGGGGTTTGTGGTGTTCAACACCCCTTCAAAAATGCGGGTGGCCGTTCTTAACCTGTCCGGCAGGGTTTTCATGGAGCCGTTGGACTGTCCGTTTCAGCTGGCGGACCGTTTTCTGGAGCGGGTGCGGTTGGGGCGGGATGTGGACGCCATCATGGTGGATATGCATGCAGAGGCCAGCTCGGAAAAGGGGGCCATGGGTCACTACCTGGATGGGCGGGTTTCGGCGGTGTTGGGGAGTCACACCCATATTCCGACCGCGGACCACCAAATATTACCCAAAGGCACGGCCTTTCAGACCGATGTGGGAATGACCGGTTGTTACAACTCTGTCATCGGCATGAAGACGGAGACGGTTATGCCCCGTTTTCTCAGGCAGATGCCCACCCATTTCGAGCAGATGCAGGGGGAGGGTACCCTGTGTGGAACCATTGTCAGCCTGAACAAGGGGAACGGTCTATGCCAGCAAATCATCCCGATCCGCCTGGGGGGGCAGTTGTCCAATACGGGGTTGTAAAGGGTGTCCCAACCGTCTTGATTTGACCGGTAAATGATCGCAGGGGCAGGGGAGAGTGTCATCCCGCCAGGCAGATGACCGGGCTGAAGGGTTGTGACGATACGAGAGGGAGTCGACAGATGATCATTCGTTCATTCGGTTGTGAGCAATACAAGGTATTTCGCGATTTGACATCGGTCGAACTGCGTCCACTGACACTGTTTTTTGGTAAAAACAGCAGCGGAAAATCGGCTCTGCTGCGTCTGCTGCGTCTGCTGCTGCGGGCTGCCTCTGGACGCTTCTTGCATCAGGGGTTTCCCCTGGAGGTGGATGGTCTCTCTTACGGTGAAAACTTTCAGGATTTGATCCATGGCCGTCTTCCCCATGGAAAGCTGCGTCTTGACCTGGCTCTGGAGGAGGGTGGGAGAGCGTTTGATTTTTCTGCAACGGTGCAGAATGTATCGGATGCCGGCTTGTACAGGCCGGTGTTGTCCCACGCGAGACTGGTTGCAGAGGGCAGGCCATCGGAATGGAGCAGTGACTTGGCTTCTGTTGCATCCGGGCCGGCTGACTTTACAGGGGTGTGGCCCCAGGAGTGGTTACAGACCACATCTGAGCAAACCGCTCTGCAAAACCAGGTTCACTTGTGGCGAACAAAAATAGCCAACCTGGAGAGTCGTTTGACCCATCTGGGTCCGATCCGTGCCCAGGCCAGATCGGTTTACAGACCTGCGGCACCCTCGGTACTGTCATTCGATGGCAATGGTTTTATCAACTGGTTGGCAAAAGAGCCGGATCTGCTGCAACAGGTGGGGGAGTGGTTTGCGGTACACTTGAACGGCTGGCGTCTTAAACTGGATCCTTCCGGTCCTTTCGTGGAAAGTGTACTTCACAAAGGGGGGGTATCGATCAACATGGCCAATACGGGACAAGGCATGCAACAGGTGTTGCCCGTTGTTGTACTCCAGTTGGCCCATCGGCTTGGCACGGAGCCCTTTCTTGATTTGGTGGAGGAGCCCGAGAGCAGTTTGCATGCAGCCGCTCAGGCCGCGTTGGGTGATCTCTTTCTGGAGACCGCGCAGAGGGGCCATGGCCAGGTATTGGTAGAGACCCATTCAGAAAATCTGTTGTTGCGCATTCGCCGCCGCATCGCCGAAGGTCAGGCAGAGCCTGATCAGGTGGCCTTGTATTGGATTGAGGATTGTCCAGAGGGGCACAGTAAGATAAAACGCATCGATATTGCGGGAGACGGCAGCGTGGAAGCGTGGCCGGAGGGCGTTTTCTCTGAAGATTATCAGGAGGTGCGCGCATTGCAACGTGCCAATCTGCAACGTGCCAAGCAGGAAAACAGGGCATGAAAGTGATTCTGACCGGAGATGTACTGCAATCAGAGAGCGATCATATCCATCTGGATGCCATCATTTACAGGATCATGGAGGGTGCGCACGAGTGGGAGGTGACTGATTCCGAGGCAATTTGGAACAGTCAGTGGATGCAAGGAGCGCGCGCTCAGCACAAGGAGCTGTTGACGAAGGCGACCACTCACGGGGCCTATCCCACCATTCACAAGCAGCGAGTAACGGTAACCGCTGTTTCAGACCCAAATGACCCGTGGGCCTTGGCTCCGGCTGTTGCGGCCAAATTTCTGGCTCAACCCCTGATCATTCTGGTAGAGAATGCATTCACGGATTCAATGTTTATCAACGCTGTTTTGCGCACCTTGGCTTCAAGGGCCTTGCTGGAGTTGTGTCAGAAAGTTTCTGATGCCATCCGTTGCCAGGGTGCCGGTGGCATTGGTGAAATACCTAAACATGTTAAAGATATTGTGAAAGAATCCAAGGACAAGGGGGTTCCACCGCGTCTGGTCGTATTGGCCGATAGCGATGGCACCGCACCTGGCTTGCTGAGCGGTCCCGCCCAAGCGGTGAAAGCATGCTGTTTGAAGCATAACATTCCCTGTTTGATTTTGCGCAAGCGGGCTATAGAAAACTATATTCCAGATGAACTTTTTAACCGGTGGTCGTCTGAGCCGAGCCAGACCAGCACACGTTCCCGGATGGCGGCCTTGCTGCGGCTTGGAGCAGATCAACGTGACCATTTTCCTGTTAAAAAAGGATTTTCAGCAGGTTGTGTTTCCCCAGAGGAGAATGAATTATATTCCTCTGTACCACCAGAAGACAGAGAACTCTTAAAAAAAGGTTTTGGTGATGACATCATCCAATTGTTTGACACGTATAGAGGTGATCTGTCCAAGGCAGGGCTGTGTCATCGGGCAGGTAATGGTGGCAAGGAGTTGGATGATCTGGCAGGCATGATTGCCGCTGCGATATGAGAGCGATGAATGGGAACGATGGATATAAAACCTGATGTAAAACCAGAAATTGTGTTTGTCTTCGATTTGATTCGTCAGGTTGAAGCGGGCAGGATTCGGATTCCCTCTTTCCAGCGGTTTTTTGTTTGGGACAGGGAAGAGATGTTGGACCTGTTGGACAGCATTCGCAATCAATATCCCATCGGCTCGTTGCTGCTCTGGACGACGGACCGATCCATAACCAGTCGTGAATGGGTTGGGCCGGTTCACGTACTGCACAAAGGGGTGGGCACGTTTTCTTACATCCTGGACGGACAGCAACGGCTTACCACCCTGGTCGGCACGTTGAGGGTGCCGCGAGAGGGGGAGCCGGATGTTGGAGACAGTGACCCCGGCCGGTGGCGTGTTTATTTTAATGCAGAAAAAGAGATGTTTGAGTATTTGCAGGGAAAGGCGGAGGCTCCGCAGGGGTGGCATTTTCCTGTTTGGAAATTGATGGACACCGTTGCTTTTCTGGAAGAGGGAAAGCGCATCATGCATGAGGGTGGTGAAAAGGGCCAGCACTATATGATAAAGGTGCAAGAGTTGGCCCGCACCTTTCAGAGCTACAAATTGCCCATTATCAATATCAGCAATACCGAGTTGTCGCAGGCAGTCACCATTTTTTCCCGGCTGAATGCCAAAGGTCGCGCCATCACCACGGATGAGATGGTTTCGGCACTGACTTATAGTGAAAGCGATTCGGAAGGGGCGGGTTTTCATCTTTCCGGCCAGATTGATGGGTTGATCGAAAAAATTGCTGCGCATGGTTTTGGAGGGATGGATCGCACGATTATTTTGCGCGCCTTTTTGGCTGCGATCGATGAGGATATATATCGAACCGATTGGACCCGAATGGCAGAGGATAAAAAACTTAAGATGCAGTCCAGGTTTATTGATGTCATGGCAAAAACCGGCGATGCGTTGGTGGATGCCATTCAATTTTTACACACATTGGGGGTTTATACGGACCGTTTGCTGCCTTATGCCATGCAGCTGGTGGTTTTGAGTGCCTTTTTCTTTGCTTGTGCCAAGCCGACTCCGGAGCAGAAAAAATTTCTCTGCCGCTGGTTCTGGATTTCATCCTTTAGCGGATGGTTTGGTTCTGGCAATCCATCCCGTGTGGCGGCCATGGTTCGCGAGTTCAAGACCAGCATTGCGACCAATCCCGCACCGAGTATGTTGGAGAGTATGGGGTTCGGCATGCCGGCCCAGCCTTTCCCCCAATCTTTTGATATACGCAGTGCAAGGACGCGGACCTTGATGTTGGTTTTGCTGGCGCAACATCCGCAGGCTTCCAATGGCAAAGCGATTGCGGAGCCCTGGAGGTGGATTGCCGAACGCGGTTCTGCGGCATTCGGTTATATTTTTTCCGAGCTGAATCAAGGGTCCAAATCCTCTCCAGCCAACCGCATTTTCCGCCAGCCGGGGGGAGCGGCCCTGTACGGCAAGGATTGGTTAAAAAAGCTGCAAACCCTGGATCCGGCAAAACGGCGCGCCATTCTGTCCAGTCACGCCATTCCAGAGCATGCTTTCCCGGATCTGCTGCAAGGGCAGCGTGTGGCGTTTCTCCGCGCGCGGGAGAATTACATGGTGCAGTTGGAAAAGGCTGTCATGATCCGGGAGGCCATCGTTCCCCCTGAGAACATGTTTTTGCTGCGTCAGGAACAGGAGACCTGGGACCAACGAGCCATTGAGTTTGAGCCAACCAATGCTGGTCTGCTGGGCAAATTGGCTGTTTTTATGGAGACAGTTCGCCGGGACTATGATCAGGCGGAAAGCCTTTACCGTCGCGCCATCGAGTCCGCTCCCAATGACGCCCGGCACCTGGGCAACTTTGCTGATTTCATGGAAAATATTCGCCGGGACTATGAGCAGGCGGAAAGCCTTTACCGTCGCGCCATCGAGTCCGATCCCAATCACGCCAATCATCTGGGCAACTTCGCTAATTTCATGGCAACGATTCGCCGGGATTATGATCAGGCGGAAAGCCTTTACCGTCGCGCCATCGAGTCCGATCCCAATCACGCCAATACTCTGGGCAACTTCGCTGGTTTCATGCAAACGATTCGCCGGGATTATGATCAGGCGGAAAGCCTTTACCGTCGCGCCATCGAGTCCGATCCCGATGACGCCCGGCACCTGGGCAACTTTGCTGATTTCATGGAAAATATTCGCCGGGATTATGAGCAGGCGGAAAGCCTTTACCGTCGCGCCATCGAGTCCGATCCCAATCACGCG
>PEAG01000017.1 GCA_002753505.1 Magnetococcales bacterium HCHbin5
AACACCCAGTTGGATGCCCTGACCTCCCTCAACCTGACCGCGCTCAGCAATACCCAGTTGGATGGTCTGACCTCGGTGCAGTTGACCGGCTTGGCCAATACCCAATTGGATGCCCTGACTTCGCTCAATCTGACCGCGCTGGCCAACACCCAGTTGGATGGGTTGACCTCGGTCCAATTGACCGGTCTGGCCAACACCCAATTGGATGCCTTGACCTCGCTGAATCTGACGGCTCTGGCCGATAGTCAGTTGGACGGTTTGACCTCGGTGCAGTTGACCGGCTTGGCCAATACCCAGCTGGATGCCTTGACCTCTGTCCATTTGACCGCCTTGGCCAACACCCAGTTGGATGGGTTGACCTCGGTTGCTCTGATCGGTTTGGCGGCTACCCAATTGGACGCCTTGACCTCCCTCAACCTGACTGCGCTGGCCAACAGTCAGTTGGATGGCCTGCTTTCGGTCCATTTGACCAGTCTGGCCGATAGTCAACTGGATGGTTTGACCTCAGTGCAGTTGACCGGTCTGGCCAATACCCAGTTGGACGCCCTGACCTCCTTGCACCTGACCGCGCTCAGCAATACTCAGTTGGACGGTTTGACCTCAGTGCAGTTGACCGGTCTGGCCAATACCCAGTTGGACGCCCTGACCTCCCTTAACTTGACCGCGCTCGCCAACACCCAGTTGGATGGTCTAACTTCGGTGCAGTTGACCGGTCTGGCCAACACCCAGTTGGATGCCTTGACCTCCCTCAACTTGACCGCGCTCACCAACACCCAATTGGATGGGCTGACCTCGGTGCAGTTGACCGGCTTGGCCAACACCCAGTTGGATGCCTTGACTTCGCTCAATCTGACCGCCCTTACCAACACCCAGTTGGATGGTCTGACTTCGGTGCAGTTGACCGGCTTGGCCAACACCCAGTTGGATGCCTTGACTTCGCTTAACCTGACCGCGCTCACCAACACCCAGTTGGATGGGTTGACCTCGGTGCAGTTGACCAGCCTAGCCAACACCCAGTTGGATGGTCTGACCTCGGTGCAGTTGACCGGTTTGGCCAACACCCAGTTGGATGGGTTGACCTCGGTCCAGTTGACCAGCCTAGCCAACACCCAGTTGGATGGGTTGACTTCGGTCCAGCTGACCAACTTGGCCAATACCCAGTTGGATGGGTTGACCTCGGTGCAGTTGACCGGCTTGGCCAATACCCAGTTGGATGCCTTGACCTCCCTCAACCTGACTGCGCTCACCAACACCCAGTTGGATGGGTTGACCTCGGTGCAGTTGACCGGCTTGGCCAATACCCAGTTGGATGCCTTGACCTCCCTCAACCTGACCGCACTCACCAACACCCAGTTGGATGGACTGACATCGGTGCAGTTGACCGCTCTGGCCAACACCCAGTTGGATGGGTTGACCTCGGTCCAATTGACCGGTCTGGCCAACACCCAGTTGGATGCCTTGACCTCCCTCAACCTGGCGGCTCTGGCCAACACCCAGTTGGACGGTTTGATTTCGGCGCAGTTGGTCGGCTTGGCCAATACCCAGCTGGATGCCTTGACCTCTGTCAACTTGACCGCCCTGGCCAACAGCCAGTTGGACGGCCTGCTTTCGGTTCATCTGACCGGTTTGGCCAATACCCAATTGGATGGTCTAGACTCGGCCCAGTTGACCAGCTTGGCCAACACCCAGTTGGATGGGTTGACCTCGGTCCAGTTGACCGGCTTGGCCAATACCCAGCTGGATGGCTTGACTTCGGTGAATCTGACCGCCCTGGCCAACACCCAGTTGGATGGCGTGACCTCAGTCCATTGGAGCGGCTTGGCGACCACCCAGTTGGATGGCTTGACCTCTATACAGTTGGCGTCGTTGGCGGCTACCCAGTTGGATGGCGTGACCTCCATACAATTGGCGTCGTTGGCGACCACTCAGTTGGACGGCATGGGCTCGGTCCAGTTGGCCAGCTTCGCGAGTACCCAATTGGCAGGTCTGACCGCGGCGCAAATGGCCAGCTTGGCAGATACTCAGCTGGGAGGTTTGAGTTCCTCCCAGATTACCGCATTCACCACAACACAGCTTTCTGCTTTGACGGCTCCTGCAATAGCGGCCCTGACGACGACACAGGTAGACGGCTTGGTTGCCGTACAGATTCAGACCATGACCACAACCCAGGTGGCGGCTCTGACCTCTGTTCAACTGGCCAGTCTCTCCCAAACACAAGTAACCAGCATAGCCACCACCTGGGATGGTTCAACACGTACGGACACCACCAACCAAAATCTTTGGATCGCGCATGGAATGACAACAACTCAGATTTCCGATCTGGATATTGTCGATGCCGGTAGTGGAAAAGCAAATAATGTAACACCAATGGGTATACTGTTCGGTCAGTAACCTCAGGGTTCCCCGTTGAGCCACTCCTTGCAGGAAAAGTGGTTCAACGGGGAGTTGTTTTCTGAAGTATGGGTTCTTTATTAATTTTTACAGATAGATAGAGTTAATTTCCTCTATGAAAGCAACAATGCCTCATGGGTTAACAACCCTATCCATGGACAGTGCGGCGCAGGTAGGCAGTACAGCCTTGCTGGTGGGAGAACGCCTGTTGGTGCGGGATTATTTTCAGGGAGAGAGCGGTCATGCGGTTCTGTTGCCTGCCAAAATTGTAGAGTTGTTGACAACAACAGGACTCTCTTGCGCGGATCTGGATTTGATTGTGGTAACCATTGGTCCAGGTGCGTTTGCTGGCCTGCGTATTGCCTTGGGTTGTGCCAAGGGCATCGCCCTGGTACTGGGTACCCCGGTGGTGGGTGTATCCAATCTGGATCTGCTGGCCGCTGCCGCTGCTGCGGAGCAACAGGAAGGATGGCTCTCTGTGGTAGTAGATGCCCGTCGTGGGGAGATTTTTGCGGCACTCTATCGGTTGGAAAATGGCAGACCCCACAAACATACGGCACCGCCCTGGGCCATTTCTCCCGCAGCCTGGGCGGCGACTCTGGCCGATATGCCGGAATTACAGCAAGATAGGCTCTGTCTGACCGGAACAGGTCTGGGGCCTTATGCAAATGTTTTTCGCGACCAGTTGACAGGACCGTTTATCATGGCACCAGAATCGGCTTGGATAGCGGATCCCTTTTTGCTGGGCCGGTTGGGACAGCAGCACTTTGTGTACTCATCATCCGCTGCCGAGGGCAAACACTCCCCTTTCTCTCCTGAGTCTACCATGCTACTGGACTATCAAAGACGTCCGGACGCTGAAGAAAAAAAGTATGGCACTCCATGTATATCCGGCCCATGATCCAAGCAGATGTCTCGCAGGTTGCCCAGCTGGAAGCGGAGATAACTCCCTCTCCCTGGACCCCCGGCATGTTTTATGAGGAACTTTCTCTGGGATCTTACTGTCGTACGTTGGAGGATGCTTTTGGCACGCTGCTGGGGTATAGTGTGGCGCGGTTGCTGGTGGACGAATGGCATCTCTTGACCCTGGGTATCTCTCTTGCGTATCGTCGTCAAGGCGGAGCCAAGCTGCTGTTGGCTGACCTTATTCAACGGGCGAAAGAGAAAGGACACCCCATACTGCTGGAGGTCAGGGCTTCCAACCTGCCCGCCAGAACGCTATACCAAGACATGGGGTTTCATTTCCTCTATACTCGCCAAGGTTATTACCGGTTCGAGTCTGGTACCGAAGATGCCATACTCCTGAGATATGCTCCCGCTTAGGAAAAAAGGCCGCTCGCCCGTCTCCGGGATGGGAGGCGCGTGTCTTTTCAATAGTGGGTGGGGGTGGTTCCGATCTCAGTCGGGCATACTGTTTTAACATTTTATAAGGACAAAATCGACATGTTCGTAAGAGATGTGATGGTTTCCAATGTGCGTACTGTCAAAAAGGACGATTCAATCCGCGCGGTCGCTGCTACAATTTGCACAAATAAAATCAGTGGCTTGCCGGTTGTTGATGAGGAGAACAAGTTGCTGGGGATCATCTCTGAAAAAGATATTCTGAATGCCCTGCTGCCAAGCTATCACGACTTTCTGGAAGATCCGGTACGTGCCCGGGATTTCCTTGACATGGAAAATTCCTATCGTGAGGTTCTTTCGCGTTCGGTGGGCAGTCTCATGACCAAGCGGGTCTTTTCGGTCTCCCCGGATGAGTTGGTCATGCAGGCAGCTTCCAAAATGGCGTTGCACCATTTTCGCCGGATTCCTGTGGTGGAAGAGGGTGACCTGTTGGTGGGCATTGTCAGCCTGGGTGATATTCACAAGGCTATTTTCAAGCGTGAATTGGGCATCACCGACTAGCTCTTTGCGTTTCAGCTCTTCTTGATGTTGTATCTCTCCGTCCTGTTGTATCGGGTGCGGGGAGGGATTGGCGGTTGTGGAGGAGATTTTGATGCATAAGATGGTGGTATTATCCGGTCCCTCCTGCGTGGGAAAGAGACCGCTCTTCAACGCCTTGCGTCGATTTTATCCAGAGTTATCCAGTACTTTCAAACAGTTGGTGCTTTTCAATGACCGTACTCCGCGCCCTGGAGAAGAGGAAGGCGTAGACTATTTTTTCCGTTCTCACAGTTTTATTGAGGCGTTGCGCGATCAAGAGGGTTATGTAATGGCGGATGTGCGCGGCGATCTCCAGGCCCTGGAGATCGCCCAAATCCAAGCCATTATAGATACGGGGCGAATCCCGTTTTTTGCCGGCAACCCGTTTGTACCAGGCAAGCTGCGGGAGGTTGGGTTGTTCGAGCGTTTCTCAACGCTTTCTGTGTTTCTTTCCCCGCTCTCCCAGGAGGAGATTCTCTACTTGAAGGATCCGGAACGGGGGGTGGATCTCAATAAATTTATCGCGGATGTGCAGCGGCACAAGTTGCTGCACCGGGCCGAACGCCAGAAGGGTCAACTGTCACTGCGTGACCTGGAAGTTGTTGAGAAAAAAAGTGCCAGCACCCTGCTGGAGATGCGTACGGCTTATCAATTTGATTATGTCATCCCTTTGCATGATGGTGAGGGCAATGGGCACTGGGATGCCTTCTATTATCCGATTGGCAGTGCACGCAAAGCACTGTTGGCTTTTGCTTCGTTATTGCAGGGAAAGGTAACCGTTGACGTGGAGAAATGGACAGCGGATCTGATTCCTTGATCGGCAGGCCGCTCCATGGCAGATTGCCATTCGGGTATTCGCTCTCACTGACATGGGATATTTTAAGAGCAGCATGGCCAAAGAGATTGAGCGACGGTTTTTAGTGCAGAAGGCGTTATGGCAAGCGATTGGTCGCCCGGCCGCCTGTGGATTTGATGCCATACGGCAGGGGTTTCTGTCGACGGTCAAGGAGCGGGTTGTTCGGGTCAGAGTGGTGGGAGAGCGGGGAATACTGACCATCAAGGGTTTGACCCGCGGTTTTTCAAAGGTTGAGTTTGAATATGACATTCCTTTGGCGGATGCCCAGTCGCTTTTGGATGAATTATGTGAGCATCCCCTGATTGAAAAGGTTCGTTATCGTGTTGAGCACGGGGGGGTGCTGTGGGAAGTGGATGAATTTTCTGGTGAAAACAAAGGATTACTGCTGGCTGAGGTGGAACTGGCTGACGAACAGCAACCTGTTGAGTTGCCTGTTTGGGTGGGTCAGGAAGTTTCATCGGATGTCCGGTATTTTAACTCCAATTTGAGCGTAATGCCGTTCAGTCGGTGGGGTGAGGTCCATTAGGTGATGGCAAGCATCTGTGGAACTCTGGGGTTGCGAATTTAGTATGGCCGTTTATGCCATAGGAGATGTGCATGGCTGTTTGTCTGAGCTGAAGCAGCTGCTGGCGGCCATCGCTTTTCATCCGGAACATGACCATCTTTGGTTTGTAGGCGATTTTATCAACCGTGGACCGGACTCTCTGGGTACCTTGCGTTTTATCCGGGAGTTGGGCGATCGGGCTGTGGTGGTCATGGGCAACCATGAGGGGCGGGCTGTTGCCGGCCTTTGTGGTTGGGAAGACAATGGTTTGGCTCCATTTTTACAGGAGTTGCGGTCGGCACCGGATGCCTTGGAACTGGAGCATTGGTTGCGGCGGATTCCCCTGTTTCACTGCGACCAAAGCCTGGGTATCGGAATGGTGCATGCGGGACTTTCGCCGACCTGGAGTCTGGATGAAGTACGTGGTTTGTCGTTGGCGTTGGGCAAGGTATTCGCTGATCCCGATACCAGTCGGCGTTTTTTCCTTGAATGGGACAATGCCATTCTGGACCAGGAGATGCCGCAGGATGACAGCCTGGATCGTTTGCGGTTTGCCTTTGCCATTATGACCCGTCTGCGCATGTGTTCAGCCGATGGTCGGCCTCTTTGGCCCAATCACCCTTTGGTCGCTGGGTTGGCCAATCCTTATGCCTTTGTTCCCTCCTCTGCGCCCCAATCGCCGGATTTTCCGTTTCGTCCCTGGTTTGAATTGCGACCTGAGCAGGAGCGGGCGCGGATTGTGTACGGCCATTGGGCGGCTGCGGGCTTGACCATCAACCCCCAGGCTTGGGGGTTGGACTCCGGCTGCGTCTATGGGGGGAAGCTGACGGCCATGCGTCTGGATCATCCGGATCGCCAGATTACACAGGTTGTTTGCCCCCGCTATGTAACGCCTGAATCATCTTAACCATTCAATTTATGTGGTGAAACAAGGATGGATCCTCACCCCCCCGCAACCGATTCCCTGTCGTTGGAATGGAGACTGGCAGAGGCTGGTCGCTGTGCCCAACAGGGTGAGCAGGAGAGAGGGCTGGCGTTATACGAATCGGTGCTGGCCTCTTGTCCGGAACAGGTGGAGGCTCTGCATGGTGCCAGCTTGATTTGTCTGGGGCGCAATGATTTTGCCGCCACCGTTGCCTATTTGGAGCGTGCGCTGAGGGTGCAACCAGAACATCCGGTCCTGTCGTTTAATTCGGGTCTGGCCCTGATCGGTCAGGGGGATTTGACGAAAGCTTTGGAGCGGTTCAAGGCGGTGATTGGTTTGCAGCCGGATCACGCCCGGGCTTACTGTTATGCGGCACAAATTTTGATCCAGCACAAAAACCTGACCGAAGCGGCGATCCTATTGCAGAAGGCGGTGGATGCGGTCCCGAATCACGCAGAGTCTCATGCCTTGCTTGCGGTTGTACTGCAGCAGATGGATATCAAGCCGGTCGCCCATTATCACCAAAGGATGGCGTGGTTTCTGGCCAAAAACGGTCCAGACCTGGAAAAATTGCCCCCCCAGCATACCCTTTTTTTGGACCGGGAAAGGGCGATGCGCGTTGCCTTGCAGGCCAATATGGTCCCGGAGACGATACATGCTTCTGGTCTGCAACTCTGTTACCACATGGGAGACCCTTTTCCGGAGGCCCCGGCCAATTTGATCTGTGTGCCGATGGATCGTGAGCCACTGCACGCTTTTTTCTTTGCTTCCAAGCTTTCGCAGCCTACCGTGGTGGATTTTGATCCAGAGAAAAAGGCCCAGCTTTTTTTGGCGGGTCGGTTGGCCAATCTGCTGCACACGGTGCGGTTGGCCCGGTCTCGGGAAATTCGGCGGTTGGAGCAGCTTTGCCAAGCCACCCGGCCGGAATTCATCCCCGGCCAGCCGCTACGGATCTATTTGCCCTCCTCAAGAAAAACAGATGTTATGATGAACAATCTGCGGGATCTATCTCAGGGGTTCAAGCCACTCCATTGCGAAATATTGCATTATATCGAGTCGAACAACAGAGAAAATTTTTATTTTGATCATTATTACCAGGCGCAAGTCACATTCAATCCCCATGTTCTGGTGGACATCAACGGATATTTTCATTTGAATGGCCACCCTGACATATTCAGGGTGCTTTGGTTTACCGATCCCATGCCATCGATCATGGCTGGCAAGCCGTTGCCCTGGCGAAAGCGGGATTTGATCTACTCTTTGGACAAGGAGTTGGATGTTTTCCTGGAACGCTGTGGTGCCGTTGATATTCAGCGGCAGGGGTTTTGTTATAACGCCCAGTTGTTTCGGGATTTTGGCGCGGCGCGGCGGCGGCGGGTGGTGTTGGTGGGCTCTTCGCACGATTTTATTTTTACCAAATTTCCGGGTTGTCGGCCAATTCTGGAGAGCATGACGCGACTGTTTGAGCGTGGAGAGTCGCTCACGGATGAGGCGTTGGCACAATATGTCCAAACCTCCTCGTACAGCCGGGAAGATTTGCTGATTTTCTTTTGGGGCTATGTGGTGCGTACGGTATCGGCCAATTGGCTGTGTGAGCTGTCCGATGAGATTGAGGTGGCGGTTTATGGCTACCGTTGGGAATCCAATCCTGTCGTATTGCCCTTTTATCACGGTGTATTGCCCCATGGGGAAGCGGTCGCGGCCCTGTACAACGAGGTGGAGTATGTTCTGGTGCCCCACCCGTTTGACCTGCAAAGCCAACGTCTGGTAGAGGTTTCGGCTTGTGGAGCGATACCGGTTGTTTATGATTGCCGAGACCGGGCGGAACGGCCCCATTGGGACGATCACTGCCTGTGGTATCGCACCAAAGAGGAGCTGCGGGCCTGTTTGATGCAGCGGCCAGCGCGCTCTTCTCGTGCCATTTGTCAGGGTAAAAGTTATACCGAATTTGCCCAACGGATTCTGGCACGCATACATGCGCTGATATGATGACAACACCCATGCTCTTTCTAATCTTTTCAAACGATTGCACGGGTCTGGGGACCGTCACGGTCCCGGCCCCAGGACAATCGCATCTGCAATGGGGAGGGATCCAGGGGATATTACTCCCCTGGCTAGACAGCTGTTTTCTTATGACGGATCCGCCGGGCTCTCCGGATCGGCCAGAGACCACCGCCCCTGTTCGTCGACCGCCAGAATCTGGAAGAGCACCTTAACCACCCGCATCTCGTCGATCTCCAGGATTTGCAACCGCCCGTTCTCGATCTTCACTACATCGCCAACCTCTGGAACCCGCCCGAGACGACGAAACACCAAGCCTCCGATCGTGACATAACCAGATTCTCGCGGAAACGGAAAATTAAGCAGCAACTCCAGGTCGGAAACCCGCGACGATCCTGCGATTTCCCACTGGCTGCCCTGAAGTTTCCGCATACTTTCCGGTTTGTTGAGCAATTCATCCCCTGGATAGCGTCCGACCAGACGGGATACGATATCCGCCGGAGTCAAGATACCGACCATCGATCCATGCTCGTTGACCACCACCCCGAATTGGCGACGGTGATCCCGAAACTCCTTCCATGCCTGCAACAACCCGGTGCTGGCAGGCATAATCAGCGGATCGGTCCGCATCAGCGTCTGAATCGGTTGCTCGAGCAGTGCTGGCAACGACCCCTTGTGCTCCTCCACGATGCGGACAAGGCGTTTCATGAAAATGGTTCCCGCGACCCGGTCCCCTTCCATCACCGGATAGGTATAGTGGCTTGTTCTGGCGAAGATTTCCAAGGCATCCGCCACCCGGGCAGCAATCGGCAGACTGCGTACGTCGGGCTTGGGAATCATTGCTGTTTCCGCCGTTTCCTCCCCCAGTTCCAGCGCGCCGACCAGCATCCGCCCCAAATCCCGGTTGATGCTGCCAGAACTGGTGCTGGCATTGACCACCAGGGTCAACTCCTCCAGGGACATCGACGAGGAGTCATGGCCATGGCCTCCGCCATGGCTGACGATATCCCCCTGCCCGATGGCACGAAGCAACCAGTTCGAGGCATGATTCATCAGCCAGATGACAGGAACCCAGATGACATACAAAAAGTTGACGCTCGACGCCACCCCACAACTCAACAACTCTGCCTTGTGATAGGCCAGCACCTTGGGAGCCAACTCCCCCCCCACCACATGAAGAAACGAGACGATCACGAACCCCATAGTCAAACCGATGATGTCACCCCAGCTGGCAGCCGAGTCCGGCAACATGAACAAAGCGAAAAACGATGCGAATCCAGGCGAAAGCAGCTCTTTGAAGGCATCCATCCCAATGTACCCGAGGGCCATTGAGACAAGGGTGATGCCGATTTGGGTAACGGCGTAGAAGCGGGTGGGTTCATCATGCAGCAGTTTGACAATTTTGGCCCTTTTATCCCCCATATCGGCCAATTGTTTGATGCGACTTCGTCTGGCCGCTGTGATGGCCACCTCCGAGCCCACAAAATAGGCATTGCCACTCACCAGCAGAAGAATCGCGACCAGTTTTCCGAATAAGACAGCGTCCATTGCATACCCCATAAGAAAGGGAAACGTCGGATCCTCCCGCGCACCCAGCGTGCGATCAGGAACGATGGCCGCACCCGCCACCACCCTCATGGTCTCCGGACCATGGACCCCCGGATGTTTCCCATTAATCCGGTTTATCAGTATATAACCATACTCTCATAAACAATGCAAGGGCTGCCAGCAAGTAATGGGGAAAATAGTCAATCACTGTTACCAAAACCCACACGATCACACCCCCGTCCATCGTGTTTACGCAGAAAAGCGTTCCCATTCGGTACGACGTGCGAGCCGGACTGCCGCCCCCTGCGGGGCGGCTTTGGGCGCGTTGCGCACATTTTCTGCGAAAATTTGCTTTGGAAAAACGCGCAATTCATGCAGGGGCTCCGTCCCTGCACCCTGCTGGGGACCGTGACGCTCCCCAGACCCCTGCAATCGTTTAACAGAAGATTATAGAACGGCCTCCGCTTCCTCCTCTGTCTTGTCACCCGTGGGAGAAACAGCCGGTTTTACGGCGGCTGTGTCAAAGCGGATATCCACCGGCCGATACGCACCGGCATCTCCCTCCTGCACCATGACCCGTACGACAACGGGCCCATCAAAATTGGCCGGGGGTTCCCCCATAATGGTTCGGCGCGCTGGATCCCAACTCATCCAGGTCGGCAAAGGCTGGCCATCCGCCTGTGTCACCTCCGGGCCAACAGCACCACCCAATATGTCGCTCAATTGACTTTCAAAGAAACCACCCGATTCGATGGCCACCCGAACCGGAATTTGCGCCGACGGGGCAGCAGTCGTCAGCAGAGAGGCCAAGAAGGATCCCGTCTGTAATCCCCCCTGGACCAAACCCGGCACAACAACCGAGGGGGTTCCAATCGGGGCCGTCTGTGCCATTCCCAACGCAGAGACGACCGAACTGGCTCGCTGCTCCTGTCCGGCCGCACCCCCGGCTTGGCGTATATACTGCTCAGGATCCATGGGGATGGCAGTGGTGATATAACCGTTGCCCGCCGGAATGACCCGTTCCGGCGGCATCGCCGCATAGGTTCTCTCAAAAATGACAAAATCCGGTTTCAAGCCACCTCGGTTATCCAAAAATTGCGGATTATCGTCATAGATCAACCAATGCCCCCCGCTTGAGATGCCGATGGTGCCCACCTGATTATAAAACCGTTGGCCAGCCGCCAACACCACCGACTGCGGCCTGGTACTGCCACTGCGAACTGATTCCATCAGGGTCAAATTGCCCCCCGCCCGCACCCAGACCGACTCCCCGCGCGACTCCACCCCATTGGTGGTCAGGGTACCCCCTCCCAGATTGCCCGTCAGCGAGCGAATGACCAAATCATTGGTATCCCGATAGCTGAACGAACCGGTACCGCTGTATCCGGCCAAGTCATTCACATTGTTGGCGGTATCCGTCAGGGAGACGGCTCCTCCCGCCACCACGCGCAGGCTGCTCGACAAAATCTTGCCGACAAACTGGCTGACATTGCCCCCGGCGGACAGAGTGGTCAATCCATTGCCGCTCCACACATCCCGGCCCAGGGTCAGGTTGCCGCGCAGCGCATCCAGATAAATTTCGCTGCTGCTGGTAGAGACACCGGCCGTCGACAGGCTCCCACTACCGAAACTGCCGGTAAGAGATCCTATCGTGAGACTGTCACCGCCACGATAGGCCAGCGAACCCGACGAATAGGCCGCCAGAGTCTCCACTGCATTGCCGGATTCCAGCATCGATATGCTGCCGGTCGACAGCATGCGCAACCCCTGAGCGGCCACTCGAACACCGCTGTTTTCGGTAATGGAACCCGCTGCATTCAAACTCGCCAACGATGTCCCCACAATCAAGTTGGCATTCAGGGTCAGGTTGGACATCCCCAGGAACAGCTCACCCCCGCCGGTATCAACACCGCTGATGCCACTTACTGTGCCAATGTTCAGGTCATTCCAATCCCGGTAGCCGAAGGTGCCACCGCCGCCCTTGACGGCCAATGTTCCGATCTGGTTGTCGTTGAGCAGCATGCTGCTGTTTTTTGCCTGCACCAGCAGCCAGTCCGCCGTAATGGTTGCGCTGCTCTGTTCGTTGACACCTCCGCCATTCGCCGCGTTCAGGTTCACCACACCGGTGCCAGCCGTAATGGATTTGTCCAATACAATATCGGCGGATGAGGTGCCGGTGGTTGTTACTGATACGTTACCGCTATTGGTACTGATACCGGATATACCATCCACCGTGCCGATTGTAATGCTACCCGCCTGGGTGAAGGAGAGGCTGGCCCCCGATTTTGTGATATAGGCAGAGAGGTTTTTCAGATCATGGGAACCGGCGGTAAAATCAACCGAATCACTGGTATAGAATTGCAGTCCGTTACCTGTAACAACACTTCCCGCACTTTCTGTAACGGTTCCCTTGTCAGAACGCAGGGTAATATCGCCCCGACTTCCACTGGAAGCGGTGGTATTCAGGGTTGCCCCGCCGGACAGCACCAGATTGCCCGCTGTCGAACTGCTGGCTGCCGAAGCCATCACGATCACCTGTCCTCCCTGGGTGGTGATTCCGTTTCGACTGTTGACCGATCCGATGGTCACATCATCCACATCCTTGAAAGTAAACGAGGCCCCGGAACCGGAAATATCAGCGGAAAGGGTATCCACATCATTGGTGGTGATCGCCAAAGAAGAGCTGCTGGCCGCTGCAGCGTACAGAGAGGCGGCCGTCAGGAGACCAGAGCCACTTTCACTGAGGGCCCCCTTGCCCGAGGTCAACAACAGGGTGCCGCTACCGATCTGAATGGGCTGGATAACGCTCAGATCCCCGCTGGTGGAGGCGGCATCTGCTGAAGCGTTGAGGGTGACGTTGCCACCAGAGGTGGTTGTGATCCCGCTGTTACCGCCCACCGTACCCGCCGTCAGTCCATCCCAATCAGAGACCGACAGGGCCGCGCCAGCGGTACGCATCCGGGCGGCCAACGTCCCGATGGTGTTGGTCGAGCGGCTCAGGGTGGCACTGCCGCCAGTCACATCCAGAAACAACCCACCGGCCCCTACATTGGCCGCATTGGCTCCGCTCTGGGTGACCGCGCCGTTCTGGGCGGTCAGAAAGGCATTACCCGCCACACTCAGACCGGACAGCGTGGTGCCCCCACCATCCGTGACCGATTCCACGTTGATACCGGCTGTACCGACAAAGGTCAGATCATTGCCAGCTCCGGTAATCGCACCGGCCAGAATGCCCACCACATTATTGTTGGCCAGGGAGGAGGTGTCCCGGGCACTGACCGCCAACTTGTTGGCCGTGATGATGGGCGTGGCCGCACCACTCTCTTCCACCTTGCCTGCGGTCGCCCGCAAACTGAATGCACCGGTGCCGATCCCCACATTTTGTGTAACAACGAGGTTGCCGATCGAGGTGGCCAGCGTCACATCATCGTTGGTGGTGGTAATCCCGGTGGTGGTCACATCGGCGGTGGGCAGGGTAAACAGGCTGCGACTGGTCACCTGGCCAACCGTCAGGGTCTGGGCATTGTTGAGGGTTACTTTGTTGCCGGTATTGATCGCCAACGTGCTGACCAGATTGTTGCCGCTCAACACCATGTCGCCACTGCCAAGAAGTTGCAGCTTGTCTACTGCAATCGCGCCGCTGCCCGTGGCTCCGGCGTTCAAATTGAGGGAGAGGACTCGATTGGCACTGCTGGCCCCCTGTACGGTCAAGGGGGCATCAAACACCGCCTTGCCACCTACCCCGGTCATGCGAAAATTGAGATTGTCGCGAATGGTGGTGGCAGAAGCGACGGTGAGGGTACCGGTGGTGGCGGTACCCTCAGTATTGACACCAAAACCGACCGTATCCACTACATTGGCAACATCGCTCCACCCGACCGTCATATCCTCAAAGCCGGGCTGAAAAATTGCGTTGGTGCCAGAAAACCAACTGCTGCCCAAATAAAGCTTGTCAGTACTTCCCGCCGTACCAAAGGTGATTGCCGTGCTGGAGGTCCAGGGGCGAATACGCAACTCACCGGTACTCTCCGCCAGCAGACGCGAGGTGGAGGTGTTGATAAATTGCATACTGTCAGCCGCCAGGGTAATGACCCCGCTGGCAGCACCGCCTGACTCCTTGCCGAGATACATGGTGTTGCCACGGCTGTAGATGCCATAACTATCGGATTTGCCGCCGCTCTTGCCAGCCAGGGTAATGTCACCGGTCGTCGAAACAACGCTGGTACCGTCGGTCTCCAGCTTGATGCCGTGATTCTGGTCGGAAACATAGGAGTCGCTGAGTCCGCTTCCCCCCTTGCCGGTCAGGACAATGTCACCTTCTACCGTTTTCAGTAACGCATTGGACGACAGAATAATCCCATCATAGCGACTCCCCGAGGTGGCATTGACCACCCCACTGGCATCCCCCACCAAGGTGATGGTTCCGTTGCCGGAGGTCTCCAGCGTGGTGCGGGAGTTGCTCCCTTCCCCGATCACAATGGCATCCTTGTTGCCGGCCGTCGAGGCTGCCGTTACCCGGCCATCCAGCACCAGATTGCCCCCTCCCGCGCTGAGGGAGGTCAATCCATACAGCAACACACCGCTACCGGATGAGGAGGTCGTAGGGGATTTGCCGCTCAGATATATGTTGCCCCCTGCGGAGGTCAGGGTACTGTTGTAAACGCGGATGCCATCGGTGATTCCTTCCAGGTCACTCCCATACCCTACCGCATAGTCATTGGGTACTCCGTTGGCATCGGTGTCCTTGCCGCCGACGATAATGTCACCCCCGTTGCTCTTGAGCGTTGCGGTATCCAGCACGACAGCACCTCCTATCGCCAGGGCCGGATCCGCTGTCAAGGTATCGAGGGTAATTTTGAGGGTACTGGCACCGGCGTTGGTCACGCCATCAATGGTACGGTTTTTGATCTTGATGGAACGGTCGCTGTAAATGGACAGGGTCCGGGCAGTGGCATCGTTGACCGAAATATCAAAGGTCTCCTGCCGATAGTCCGCATAACCGGTCACCCCGTTGATGGTTCCACCGGTCACACGAATGGCCGTATCAGCGGCCACCAGCTTCAGCGTTGGCACCCCGTTGTTGGACGAGGCTGTCAACACGTTGCCGGAGGTGGCGGCCAGATTGATCTCATCCGCATTGAGGGTAATGGTCGTGGGACCGGCCAGCGTCAAACTGGCCAACGGGCGGTTGCCAGCCGGGAAGGTTGTGTTCAACGCAACCGTTCCCACATCATCCTGACCTACCCCATCCCCGAAGGTGATGGCACCGGAACTGACACCGGTTGTATCGACCGAGAGTGCCTGGGGCCAGGCAGTGGCTATGCCGGTGGGAATGCCAGACTCAATTTTGCCGTTGAACAGGATCGTACCGCCATTGCCCACGTAGGAGGCACCGCTTTGGGCTCCCTGCGCACTGACGCTGACTGCCAACCCCACCGCCGCCAGCGTGACATCCTGATGAAAGGTGATGTTACCCGAAGTGTCAAAAACAGCACTCAACACTTTGGTCGAAACCGGTGTCGCATGGGCCAGAGAGGTGGCCTTGTAAAAGTTGACATAACCGCCATTGGTACTCACCGGACCGGCCAGGGTTGCCGTTCCCGCATTGTGGCTGGAGGTCCCAAAATTGACATTCAACTCGCCCGCAATCGAGGAGATCGCCTTGCCGGAAGAGAGGGTGATATCCCCGATGGCGTCCAGGGTGAAGGTGACCGGTTGGTTGACACAATCGGCTACGCTACAGGCGGTTTTGGAAATGTCCGAATCGATGGTGATGGTGCCATCGGTCGTCAGGGTAACGTTGGTATCGTTGTTGAGGGCTGTTTCAATAGAGGTTTTGTTGACCACCGCCGGCGAACCGGTCGCGGTGAAACTGGCGTTCACATTGCTGTCGGCACCGGTGGAGACTGTAATATCGTTCGGATCCAGCAACCACTCCCCGGCCCGCCCGGAAGCGGCCCCCAGCAAAACCAGACCATCCACTCCCAGCGAACCACGACTGGAGGTCTCTGCCTTGCCCCCCTGCCCGTTCACACCGGCTCCCCGGGCAGAAAAGGTGCCATCCATCCGGGTACTCTCCCGCGACCAGGCCACCAGTGTCCCCCCATCGCCCGCGTGGGTGGCGTCGGCCGATACCCGGGCGGTCGAGGTGATCTCCGTCCGTCGGGCCTCTCCAATGGCGGGATCCTTGCCCTGCCAGCCGCCACCCAGCTCAACCCGACCGCCGCCAGCCCCCCCGGAAGCATCAACCCGACCACTGACCGCCAGATGGTCTGCCATCACGACCACACGACCCCCTTGCTGCTCCGCACCCAGGCCCCGAGCCTCCACCAAGCCGGAGAGTTCGGCCTTGCCGTTGCCACCGTTCAACCAGACCTCCCCGTTGCGGGCCCCCAACGTGTTGGCCCGGACGATGCCGCTCTGGTTGATCGCTGTTCCCAGGACAGGGGCGGCCTGCTGTACCGTCAGGTAGACGGTTCCACCATCTGCGGCGATCAATCCGGTATTGTCAATGTGCGCGCCGGCGGCTCCGGTCTCCACCTGAATACCCACCAGACCGTTGCCCGTCAAATCCAACCGGACAGCATCGCCAGCCGCCAACCCCACCTGCCCTTCCGTGGCGACAATCTCCCCGCTGTTGCTCACAGATCCGCCGATCAGGGCAACAAAACCGCCATTGCTGGCCGCCAAGCGGCCCTGATTGATGACCGAACCGCCCCCCCCACCCTGCAAATGGTAGTTGCCATTCATGAAATCGGTATCGTTCATCTGCAGCGTCGACGCAACGATGGCACCGGCATCGACCCGGGACGATGGACCAAAAATCACACCACTGGGATTCAAGATAAAAACCTGACCATTGGCTTGCAGTTGCCCCTGGATCCGGCTGGGATCGGCTGACTGAACCCGATTGAGAACCGCCGCGTTGACGGATGGCTGCTGAAAGGTGACCGTTGCCTGAGAACCAATATCAAAATTTTGCCAGTTGGTTACCATGCGGGCCGAATCCTGCCGGATGGTCATCGCGTTGCCACTCTGGGCAATACCGCCCTGACCGGCCACGATCTGCCCACCGGTGGGCAGAGCCCCGGCCGCCGGTTCACCCGCGCCGACTGGCGGTGACTGCAACGCCAGGAAGCAGGCCAGCAACAACACACTACGCCCAGACCGTCGTCGACTTCCCCCCGTTGGCCGATGCGTTCCTTTGGCAAGGCAGACCATCTTCATGACAGAACAACCTCCACCTGGAAAAAAAATGGATTATCAGCTAATTTTCAATAACATATCATTATATGCAAGGATGGTGAACGATACAGCAACAGAGCCGCCAGCGCAATATTTTCTTCAAAAATTGATCGTGCCAATGATCCAGAGGCGGGTGTCCTTGTCGCCGCCGTCGCTATCGGTATTGGCCCTGGTTTTATTGGGGTTATCCCCTATTTTTCTGGCTACCGAGGCCCGGATCGAGCTGGTGTTGCCGTTTTCCCAGTTGGCACCGGCCCCGAATCCTTTCAGGTGATAGCTGTTGGGACGATCGATGAGGGCGGTGTCCCAAGGCTCCTTGTACTGTTTTACCCAACCGGCATCCGCAAAGGTTTGCGCGGTGACGGTACCTGGACCCAGCGTGCCGAGGGTACGGTTCACCTCAACGCTGGTCAGCCAGCCATCGTCTCCCAACCCCTCGCCCACGGGATAGGCACGCACTCCGGTCGGTCCACCCAGTTGAAACTTTTCGGAACTATCCAGGTTGCCACCGGCCAATTGCCCACTATGGGCAACGCGATAGCTCCACGCCTTGCTGTCCAGAATGTTGGCCTGCCGGGCCAGATTCCAGGCAGCCTTGCTGAAGGTTCCGGCCGTTTTGGCCGTTGCGGTATCCAACTCTTGATTGATCTTGTTGCCGGACAGATCCAGGTTGCCCAGGGTGAGATTCAAACCCCAGTTCACCGTTCCGTCCCAGGGATCCAGCACGTTGCCGGAATAGCCTACCGTGGCTATGTCCAGATCGCGCTGGTTGATCGGAATGTCGGACATTTCGTTGGAGAGGCGTTTATGATCCAGGTTGACCGAAACATCCGCGTTATGCGTCTGGCCCCGGAACAGGGGATAGTTTCCATGCAGCGAAACCACATTGGTTGAGCTGTCCAGGTTTAAATATTCCACCTCCTGGCCGATGTCCAGATCCATGTGCGCATACGAGATGCCCACCTTGGCCCCTGCGCTGCCCACCGGCATCTGTGCCGCCACCTTGCCGCTCCGCATGCCCGATCCATGGTTGGCTGTGATTGTCAGCCGTTCTCCATGGCCGGTTGGGGCGTTCAGATTCATTTGAACATTGGTCCGAGTGGCTCCGGTATAGACGCTGCCAAAGTTGTCCACCCAGGCGGCCCCGGTAACGAGGGCATCCTCCTCCACCTTTGCCTCCACCCGGCTCGTACCCGGACGACTGCCTGGTGCCAGATCGGTATGCACATCCTTGACGCCGGGCAACTCTTTCAACAACCGCAGCCCGCTCTCCAGTTTGGCCACATCGACCGGCTTATCAGGAACCACCGCAGGGGCAAGAAAGGCTTCGACCTGCTCCGGTCGGATCCGCTCTCCCGCACCGCTGACCACAATCCCGTTGTGACCGGACTCCCCATCCACCAACCCTTCCAACGCCGCTATCTCCAGCACCCCTTTATCCAGGCTTTGCGGCGGCAGATAGGCTTGCGCCAGGGTCGCCCCTTTTTCCCGCAGCAGAGCGGCCACGGCGGCGGCCGCCTCTTCCATCTCCGCCACCGTCAGCTCCCGATTGCTCCAGCGGCTCACCGCCTGCTGCACCTCTTCGGCACTGGCCATGGTGATGCCGGAAACCGCAATCTCTTCGACCATGACTCTGGGCTGGGCAGCGACCGGCAGTTGAGGCATCGCCAGCAGGGTTGTCTGCCGTTTCAATCCCTGGATCGCCATGGCCACCGTACCGTTGCGGATCTGGGTCCGTGACACCACCACGGAGGCTTCGGGGTAGCCATGTTCCCGCAAATATTCCGCCACCGAATGGACAACCCGCTCAAAATCGGTAAAATTAAGGGCGCGATCTTTCCAGGGTTCCAGCAGTTGATTCAGCGCATCCACCGGCAGATCCGAGATGCCATCCACCCGAAAGGCCCCCACACTGACGGTCAAATCGGTCAGGGCGGTCTGTTTTTTCGGCATGTTGGCCCGGATGACCGTTTTGGTCGCCTGACTGGGCAGGCGTTCAATCCGTTCCAGCAATTTTTGTTGCGTCTGCTGTACACCTGCGTCAAAACGCTGCTGTTCCTGCGGGTCCGGCTCTGCGGCGACGGCTGTCACGCCATTCGGCACCATGCTCAACAGCAGTGTGACACCTGCCGACACGCTCCAATAGCGTTGCAGGATAAACAGATGGGCATTCAATCTCAAACCAAACGGGGTACCCATAGCGCATCATAGTCCAGTAGTAATACAGCCCATACGATCCGTGCAGCATGCCTCACGGTCGGAACGAGGCCGGAAAATCGATTCGGCAGCGAATGCCCGCCGGCAAAGTGTTGTCCTGGTTGGGCAGCAAAAGACGTACCCGGAAGGTGCCACTGCCGGCATCGATGACCCGATCCACCACGCTCACCTTGGCTGAACGGCTCTGCTTCAACAGGGGCAGTTGCACCTCATAGCTCTGCCCAACGCTCAGCAGGCCAAACAGACGGGCCGGCAGCACCGCTTCCACATGCAATACATCGATTTTGGCAATCCGAAACACCCGCTCCTGCTTGATCAAGTCCCCCAGGCTGTGGTAGCGGTCAACAATGACCCCCTTGACGGGACTGAGCAGGGTGCGCAACTTGAGACGCTCGTTGCGCTCCTGCCACTCCAACTCCGCCAACCGCCACTCGGTGGTAATGTTGTCCACCTCCTGGTCAGCGATCATGTTTTTTTGATGCAGCTCATTGGTGCGGGTTTTGCGCCGCTGTCCAAACTGCACCTTGGCCGCCTGCGTATCGACAGCCGCCTGTTCAACACCCGAGTTGAGACGCGCCAGAACCTGCCCGGGCGTCACCACATCGCCCCGGTCCACATTCACCTCTTCCAGGAACCCCTCGACCGGCGTCCCCAGTTGAATATCCATCGACGGTTCAACCAGGCAACTGACCTCCCGCAAGTCGGTCGTTGACGAATCGGCTGTCGTCAAGGATGGCAATGGGGTGGTTGGTGTAGCCGTCACGCTGCCCGGAAATACTCCTGGAAGCGTTGCCGTTGGCAATTCCAACCCGGATGCCGCCCATGGCCAAAACCAGAGGGAACAGCCGACCCAGATCACGACCCGCCACCGACCCATCGGCCTGCCCGCTCCGGGCTTCATCGCGTTGCTCATTCCATTTGTCCGCTGAAAGCCAAAGATTGCCGCAGCCGAAAATCCACCTCCAGCATCTGCCTGCGGGCGCGACGGTCTCTCTTCTCCGTCTTGAGTTGGGCCCGACGAAACGCGCCCAGGGCCACTGCCCGGCAATATTTATTGTCTGGAAAATGCCTCAACAGTCCACGCAAAATATTTGCCAACTTTGGGAAATGGGCGACAGCCAACGCATCTTCCAGGGAAATCAATGCCTGCCAACTGCCTGGGTCACCCTGGCGTGCGCAGCGTCCATAAAGCTGTCGATCCACCCGGCTGCTGTGATGGTATTCCGTCAACAAAACATGCAAGCCGCCCAATTCGGCCACCCCTTCGCCCAGTTGAATATCCGTACCCCGACCTGCCATGTTGGTGGCAATCGTAACCCGTCGCAGGCCACCGGCCTGGGCAATGATTTCTGCCTCCTGGGCATCCTGCTTGGCATTGAGTACCCGATGAGGGATATGGGCAGCGGTCAAGCGGGCACTCAGATGTTCCGACCCCAGGATGGAGTGGGTTCCCACCAATACCGGTTGTCCGCTCTCGTAACAGACCCGAATGGCCGCCACCACCGCCTGCCAGCGTTCCTCGGCGGTGGCAAAAACGCGCTCTGGCAGGTATTTGCGTCGAGAGGGCCGATGGGGGGGGATCCGCACCACCCCCAGACCATAGACATCCCCCACCTCACCCCCCACCTCACGGCAGGTGCCGGTCATACCCGACAGGTACACATAACGGCGGAAAAATATCTGAAAGCTGATGCGTGCCAGACTCTCCTTCTGGGGGGTGACAGGCACCTGCTCCTTGACCTCGACCAACTGTTGCAACCCCTGCTCCCAGGAGCGGTCCGGCATGATGCGGCCGGTGGTCTCATCGACAATCAACACTTTTTCGTCGCGCACGATATAGTGGACATCGCGCTGAAAGCTGTACAGGGCCACCAGGGCCTGTTGCACAGCCTCGCCGCGACGCTGCTCCCCCTGCCAGAGGCCCGGCAGATGGGCACAGGATTCACGCAAATATTGACGCCCCTGCTCCGTCAGGGTGGGAAAACGACCTCCTGCAGTCAGGGAAAAATCGACCCCCGCTACCAACCGTTCCGCCAACGCCACCGCTTGCCGATAATAGGCCTCGCTCTCTGCATCGGGATGGCTGGCGGAGATGACCAGAGGGGTACGCGCTTCATCGATAAAAATGCTGTCCGCCTCATCGACGATGGCATACTGCAAGCCGCGCAACAGGGTGGTGTGTTCCCCATGGTGCAGTCGGTCAAAGCCCATGATCATTGGTTGCATGCGGTCACCGAGTTGAATCCGGTCGCGCAGATGGTCAAATGCCAGAATTTTGCTGGTGCAATAGACCACATCCGCCTGATAAGCCTGTTTTTTCTCCTCAAACGACATCGATTCCAACACCAGACCGGTGGAGAGGCCAATGGCAGCAAACAGCGGGGCCATCTTTTCCGCATCCCGTTGAGCCAGGTATTCATTGACCGTGATGATGTGAACCGCCAAACCTGCCAAACCTGCCGTACCGGCTGCCAACGTGGCCGTCAAACTTTTCCCCTCGCCGGTATCCATCTCAGCCAGACAACCCTGCAACAGGATATAGCCACCCCGCAGTTGGGTGGGAAAATGGCGCATTCCGAGCAGTTCATCCGCCCATTGGCGAATGTGGGCAAAGGCACGACAGACCGGTTCATCCTGCAACCCCTGGCGACGCAACTGTTGCCGAATCTGATGCAAATCCTCCTGGCGGGCTGCGGGTTCCAATTGGGACAATGCCACCCCCATTTGTTCCACCTGCTCCACCCAGCGATCCAGTTTCCCCGAGCGGATCCGCCAGCGGGCCACCCACAGTCGGCGCAGTCGCTCCACCAACCGTTCCAGCCAAATCTGGGCCCGCCAGTCCGCCCGCTGGGGGTAAGGTGCGCTGTTGATCCGCAGGGCAAACATGTTACTAGAGCGCGAAACGTTTCAGAAACAGTTGGCGCAGTAACCGATACCACTGCATAGCCAACGGTTCATCGTCATGAACAAAACGGACAAAAACACGATTTCCCAATGCGATAGGAGTTGTCCCGCCGATAAATTCGATCTCAAAATGAAACAGGGAGAGCATGGCCTTGGACTCCTGTTCAGAACGGGCCGTTGGATCGAGACCAATCTGACCACCACCGTGCAACGATAGCGTCAGACTGGGCAACTCAGTGGTAGCGGCCGGCACCTCGCGGGCAATCCGGGCAAACAGCAGCTCATTGACCCGGTCCACCGAACGCAACTCCACCCGTTGGGTGCGATGGCGCACCATATCCACCTCGCTCTGCGGCACGACGGCCAGCAAGGTATAGCGGGCCGGATCCAGCACATAGGCCAGCAGATCACCGCGTTCAAGATAACGACCGCTGAAATTGTCACTGGCGGGTAGCACAAATTGACCGGCATGGGAGGCGATCATGGTCATCTCGGCGCGCCGTTTGGCCACATCCTCCAGCCGCTGCCGTGCAAAGGTGAGTTCACTCTGGGCTATCTGTCGTGCCACCCGATCCATGCTGTCCGCCAACACCAGGCGGGCTTCAAACTCCTCCACGCTGGCCTGCAAATAACGGTATTGGGTCTCGGTCTGGAGATCCTCGCAGCGCAGCAGGGGTGTTCCGGGCTGCACCCACGCCCCCACCGGGGCCAGCACCGCCTGGGCAAAGCAGGAGGCCGGCGCGCGGATACGCGACTGCTCCGGCATCCAGATGACCCCTTCCACGTTGGTCCAGGCCGGGAAAGGCAGCAGCAGAATGGTTGCAACCAAGCCGGATAGCAGACTGCCGCTCACCAGTACGGCACGTCGCCGCTGCCCTTCCAGCAAGGGATTGGCCGCCAGGTAGCTCCCCATCCGAAACAGCGGCAGCAACAGCATGGCGTAAGAGGCCCACAGGGCCAACACAACGCCAACAAAAAAAAAGTGTTCCGCCACCGTCAACAGGATGGCGACCGCCACCAGCATACGGTTGACAAACGAGGCCAATGCGTAGAGCAACAACCATTGGCTTTCGTGACGGGTCATGTGGGGTTTGGTCAGCCCCTTTCGCACCCCAAACAGGTGATAATTGATGAGATAATTGGCATATTGATTGGCCTTTTGTCCCAGGTTGGGCATTTCCAACCAGTCGGCCAGCACATAATAGCCATCAAAACGGAGCAGCGGATTAATATTGAAAAGGACGGTGGTGACACCCGCCAGGATGACCACATGGTACAACAGTGCCTTGAGCGGGCCGGGTGAGGCCCAGCTCCACAACCAGATGGCCAGTGCGGCCAGGAACAGCTCTGCCATCATGCCAGCCAGCCCCACCAACATCCGCTGTCGGCTCTCGCTCAGCGCATTGGCCTGGCTGGCATCCACATAGGGAATCGGCGCGAAAACCAGCAACATCACCCCCATCTCATGGCACTGGCCGCCATAGGCCTTGATGGCCAATGCGTGTCCGAGTTCATGCACCCCCTTGACCACCGGAAAAACCAGCCCCAGGGAGAGCATATTTTCGGGGGTAAAGACATGCGAGATAATATCTTTGGTCAATTCATCCCAGTGCATGGCTCCCAGCACCATACCGCTCCCCACCACCAGCAGCCAGAGCAACATCAGCCAGCCGTGCATAAAGCCGGGGAACAGACGGATCAACACATTCAACAACCGTTCCGGATCGAACAGGGGAATCTTCAGCGATAGCGGATTGGCCAAATATTGGCGCAGCTTGAGTTTTTGTATGCGACCTTGCCGCTGATGCAGCTCCTCCAGATCCGGTTTTTTGTCGGTCAGCAGCAGGCCGGCCTGGTAGAGTTGGGTCAACAGTTGCAGCAGCTCATCCTGGGTGGGAACCTCATCGTGCAAGGTCTGGCTGGCCAATCGCCAGATCTCTTCCATGGTGCGATGGCCATCCATCAAGGTGATGATCCAGTAGGCGGTGGCATTCAGGCGCAAAAAGCGACCGCTGGCCAGATCCTGCGCCACATACCACCGCTCTTTGCGATAGATGTGGCGGAAAATGCGCGCCTGGCTGCGCAAGCGGGGACGCAGGCTGGCGACGCGATACCAGGAAGAGGAGAAGAGGGCCGAACTCATGGCAGCCCTATATCCCAAACCGTTGCCAAAGTTGCAGTCGCAACCAATCGGTCAACCGATGGGTCCAGATCCAGATCAGACGGCGTTCACCAATCAAAACCTTGGCCACACCATCCATCCCCGGTCGCAGCCGTTCATCGCTGTTTTGCAGCAGGGCTTCGGCCCGAAAAACGGTCTGTCCTTCACTGACGCTGGCAACCGGTGTGACCAGCGAGAGGGTAAACGGAAAGATGACACCCGGTATGGCGGTTACCACCAGACCGCCTGTCTGACCCGACTCTACGCTGGCGATATCCGATTCGGCAATCTCCAGCACGACGCGATAAGAGTCCAGTGGAGCGATTTCAAACAGGGTCTGCCCTTTCTTGACCGCTCCGCCAAGGTGTTGGGACAGATCCCCGCTGGTAACAACACCGTCAAAAGGGGCGACCACCGATGCCCGTTGAATCATGGTTTCCAGCAAAGCGCGTTGCGCTTCCGCCTGTCGGATCTGGGCACCGATAATCTGTATCTGTGCCAGATCGTGTTTGGCCTCCGCTTCGTGGGCCTGCTGTTGATATTGCCGTTGCTGGCTGCTCCAGCGGGCAGCCTCCAGCCGCATGTCACGATCATCCAGGGTCGCCATCGCTTCCCCAGCCCGCACCAGATGACCGGCCCGCACCTGTGCCGTCGCTATAAAACCATCGTACGGTGCAACAATCAGCCGACGGATCCCCCCTTCCAGGGCTGCATGGGCCGTAACGTTATGCTCGCCGTGCGCCTGGTAGAAAAAAATGCTGGCCGACAGAGCCGTCAGCACGAAAAGTTTATAGCCCGCATGACGGGGGCCAAGCAGGCGGTGGAGTTGGTCGCGCAGTGCTTTCCGCAGCCGTTTGTACCAGGGCAACTGTTGGGCCCGTTTATCCAGCAGCACCCGCCCCAGAATGGGCGGAATCCCCTCTGCCATCTGCCGGGTGGTCGGGTCCAACTCCGCATCCAGCCATTCAAAAAGAAAAACCCCGTAAGCCTCTTCCGAGATAAAAAACGGGGTAGCCATGACGGCCCGATTGCCAAATTGCCGTGCCAGCAACATCAACTCACGGGTTGGACGCGGTGGGGATCCCTCGTCCACGGTGGCCGCTTCCCCTTCGACATAGGTCAGGGCACACCCCTGGTCGGCCGCCTCATTCATGGCGGCCTCCAGCCGATGGGTCAAATCAACCTGCTGCACCACTTCGGCCGCATGGGAAAGGGCGATCAGTCGGACCCGGTTCCGCCCACCCAGCCCCAGGGCGGCCCGGTCACACCCCAGGCGGGTGGCACTCTCCGTCACCGCCGTCTGGCAGGCGGCTTCAAATTTTTCTACCGCCAGCACGCTCAGCAGCAGATTGAGAAAGACCAGCAGCCGCTCCGGCAACGGTTGATCGGCCGGTTCGGTCGTATGCAGCAGACGATCATAGATCCAGCCGACCCCCCACATGACCCAGTTGCGGGCATGAAAGGGGACGTTGGGGGCCAAAAACTGGATTCCGATCACCCCATGGATATCCTGGTCCCGCAACAACGGCACCACCAGGATGCTGCCCTGGCGGTCCGCACGATTGACGGGCAGACGCAGTTCCATGGCCTGTTCGCACGCCACGGCAAGCTCCGGGCTGCAGGTCGACCGACTCCCCGGCCAGAGGGCAACGGGCCGGAACGGCCCCACGTTGGCCGGTCCCATCACCACCACGGCTTCCTGCACTTCGCCGACCCGCTCCCCCATCAACGCCAGCCAAGCGGTGATAAAGCTTCTGGAATCGGTCTCCTGTTGTAAAACCTGCCAATGATCGACTGCGGAATAGGTAAGCTGACTCATGCTGATCGGGAGGGTTGTGGCCGGTCACCATGCGACCGGCCACAACCGCACACCCAATTAGGTTTTCAATGGACCGAAGCGGTCCTCGTATTGGCGCAAGGCCATATCCAGCATCATGTGCAGTCGTTTGGCCGCGTAGGGGTTCAGGACCACCCGATTGCTCAAACTGACTTTGACCTCTTTTTGCCCCACCTGCCACGCCTGATTGGACCCAAACAGGATCATGACCTCCTCTCGAGTACCCAACACGTTGCAGACATTGGCAAATGATGTTTGCATGTTGCTGTCATCCCACACGATGGTTGGCTCTCCATCCGCTGGATTGCGCTGCGTCACCACCGGTTCATTCTCTTTTATCATCCGTTTTTCTCCATGGTTGGATCAGAATTAATCTGTTTAAACAATTGCGACGGTCCCCAGACCCCTGCACTTGTTCAAGATCCCCAGTCAAACAGGGGACGGTTGCGACGGTTGCTGTCGCCTGTTTTATTCTGCTGCTGCCATTGAATTCGACCGGCGGCAGCGGCCATCATGGCACCAGCGGTTTCAAACAATCCTGGCATATCGGCGGCTGCACCCTGATTCGGTGCCTCACCCTCACCACCATCCTGGGCAGGCGGTGTCGCATTGCCACCCTCCGGGCTGGCAGCCCCACCCTCCGGCCCGGCGGCGGCTCCCGCCTCACCCGCATTTTGCGCCGGTGCGGCTCCCGCTCCACCCGGAGCTGCTGCCCCACCGGTATCAACCCCGCCGGCATTGGCAGGAGCCGCACCCGGGCCGACTGCCGCAGGCTGATTCTGATTGCCCAAAGCCCCCCCGACATTGTCCGACGCAGGAGCAGCATTCTGCCCCTGCCCGGTCGCAGCCGGCGGGTTGGCTCCCGTGGTCGGCGCGCTGCTCTGGCCAGCATCAACGGGTGCAGTTTGGGTCTGGCCGAGCGGGGTGGACAGACTGTTTGCCACACCCCGGTTGTCATTGACAGCGGATGGCGACAATTGCGGGCCACCCAAGGGGATGATCGAGCCCGTGGCCGCCGGGTTGCTGGTAGCCCCGGAACCCATCAGGCCACTGTCACCAACCGTCATGTTGGTGCTCACCGCACCCGGCCCGCTGCCTCCCAGACCACTCATGGGGGTAATGGTTCCCCCGACTCCACCCGTTGCCGGGACATTGGAACTGCCCAGAAGTTGCGCAAAAGAGCCGTTGGTGGTCGACGCAGCGGAGCTGCCATTATTGGGTACGCCACCACCGGCCGCCCCGGCAGCTCCCCCGCTACTCGACTGGCTGGTGGTTGCATTACCGGCGGGAGTGTTGCCCTGTCCACTGCCTGAACCCGTCGCAGTGGTTGTTGTATTGGCGGTGTTGCTCACTGCCGCCGCCACCACGGCATCCACAACGGTTGTCCCGGTCGTGACAGCCGCGCTGGTTGTACCACTGCTGCTCGTCGTCGAAGCGGTCCCTGTCGCAGCCTCGGTTGCTGTCGTCCCGGTCGTGGTCGTTGTTGTTGTTCCCGTGCTGCTGGTCACCGAGCTGACGCCATTGCCAGTCACCGAAAGGGTCAGGGTCACGTCGGTACCATCCGCTGCGTGAACCAACAATTTGTCGGTGACCGCATCCTGGCTGCCCATGGCCTTGACCGCGTCATTGTTGGCCAGGGTATAACTCCAGGCACCCGCCGCCGTCAGGGTCAACGTTCCATACTGACTGCTTACACTGCCGGCTTGAAAGCTACTCTCCCCACTGTCCACATCCACAATGGTGAGCTGCCCACTGGCGGTTGGGCTGGTATCCTTGTGGACCGCACCCGTCGAGACCCCGCTCACAACCGGCAGATCGTTGCTGCCCTGCACGGTAACCACCAGCCTGGTTGTTTGACCGTCCGCAACCGCGACGGTAAACGCATCACTCACCGTCTGACCAGCCCCCAGTTTTTGTACCGCCTCACTGCTGTTGGACAGGGTATAGCTCCAAAGCCCGCTGGTAGCCAAGGCCAACTGGCCATACGTCCCGGCCTGAGTCGCCGACTGGAAGGTCACCGCTCCGCCGCCCGCATCGGTGGCCACCACCTGACCGCTATACTGGGTTGTGCCGTCTTCTGTGACCGTGCCCTGGCTGCTGCCGCTGATCACCACCGGATCGTCTGTGCCCTGAACCGTGATCGAAACCGTCGAACGGCTGCCATCCGTCGTCTGAACGACAAAGAGATCGGTCTTGCTGTCGCTGGAGTTTAACAGCTGGACAGTCGCCGAACTGTTGTCCAACTGGTAGCTCCAGGAGCCGTCATCGCCCATGGTCAAAGAGCCATAACCGCCAGCACTGGTACCGGTGACAAAGGTTGCCAGTCCGCCATCCAGCGCGGGATAGGTCAACCGGCCGCTGGCACTCAAGGTGGTATCCTCCTTGGCCGTGCCAACACCTGCCAACACCAGCGGAATTTCACTTGTTCCCGAACCGCCCGCTCCGCCCGCTCCCGCAGGCTGTTTGACCCGGACAAAATCGGTAACCCCCATCTCCTCATATTCACCCAGGGCAACAACGCTGACAATCCGGGACGCGACGGTAATGGTACCGCTGCCAGGCAATATTTCATCGCTGCCCGCATGGCCGCCACTCTTGAGGTCAACCCCCGGTCCCCCCAACACCAGGGTGGTACCAAAGGCCGACAGCATAAAGGTATCGATGGCGGCCAGATCGTCCACCGTGCCGACATCGGTCGACTGCACCCGACTGGCCACCCCATTGGTAAAATTGATCTGACCATTGTCGCCAACCGCAATGCGGTTGCCGGTATCCGCCGTGTTAAAGGTCAGGCTGTCCTTGCCGAGTCCGCCGATCAGATAGCTTTCACCGCCACCCACCACCAGCACGTCAGTGCCGCCCGCGGTTTCTGCGGTGGAAAAGAGCTGGCCCAGCTTGCCGGTTACAGCCGTTTCAAACACAATCGAACCGGCGTCACCAAAAACAAGATTGCGATCCCCTTCCACCGTCAGCGTGGTGATACGGTCGGCACCGGCACCACCAAAAACCAGCTTGTCACCGGAACCGGTACGAATGGTATCCGCACCACCCGTGCGCGGCTGTACCACATCGGCAAACAGATGCTGATAGGTACCGGCACCATCTTTGGCCCGGCGATAATCCAGATTATCGCCGGAAATAATGTCCTGACTGCGGGTGGCCCCAATCACGTTGATGCTGTCGTCCGCCATTCCCCCCGCCACCACGTTAAAGTCGGTCAACGGGTTGCCGGTCGGCGCATCCCCGGACATGATGAGCGTGATCGTATCCGCACCACCGGTCGACACGTCCGCATCCAGGGTGCTGAAGTTGGTCAAACGCCCCTCATTGTCAAAAAACAGGGAGGCATTATCCCCGGCGACACTGCGCTCGTTGATATTGGTCGCGGCACCATGCACTGAAAGTACCGTAATGGTGTCCGCACCGTAACCGCCGATCACCACCTTGTGGCCATCGCTGGTCGCCCCACCCGTACCAAGGGAGATGGTGTCATTGCCGCCCACCGCCAGACCAAGGCTGGAGGCTGTTTTCAAAACCCCACTGCCACCGACATCAAACACCAGCGTGGCAGAGTCACCCGTCACCGTTCCCACCCCGCTACCGGCCGTGATCACATCACCACCCATACCACCCACAATGACATGATTGCCGGAGACCGTCTGCAGCAGATCGCCGCCACCCTGATCAGGCAGCAGACTGCTCAAGGTGAGCAGACGGCCGGCAGTCGTCCGCCGCAGGTCAACGTTGTCACCCACCAGTGTAGCGGTGGCCGTCACGCCACTGATGATGAGCGTATCGGTGGACATGCCACCGACCAGCAAGGTTTCGCCCATGTTGCCGGTGATGCTGCCCGTGGGACCAATGTTGATGCTGTCGGAACCGCCGGTGGAGGCATTCTGGTCTGTTGTGGTCAGATTGGTCAATGCAGCCCGACCGGCACTGTCCACCCCAAACAACAGGGTGGCATTGTCCCCCACCCCCATCCGCCGGGCGGTACGGGTAGAGTTGACCGCCAACTTGTCCCCCGCAAACCCGCCGATAAAAGTGACCTCCCCGTCGCCGATGGTGACGGTATCGCCACCACCAAAGCCCAGGGCCAGACTCTCTATCTTTTCCACCAGACCGGAACCGGCCACCGAAAAGTTGAGCTGACCGGAATCTCCCAACACGGTCGAACTGTCCGAATCGTTCAGGGTGTTCAGGAGAACGGTATCGCCGCCAAAACCACCCACCACAATTTTTTTGCCCTTGCCGGAGAGAATGGTATCCCCATCCCCCTGTTCGGGAACCAGACTGGTCAGCAGCAGGTGTTCATAGTTGAGGGAGTGGCGTTTATACTCGGCATTGTCGCCAAAAATGACATCCTCGCTGGTGGTGTCGGTGCGCACCAGCACCTTGTCCGCCGCCATGCCGCCGATCACCACCTGATAGCCCAGGTTGCCGGTAAAATCACGGGCTCCCAGGGTGATGGTATCCGCGCCACCGGTTGCCGCAATGGCATCGGTGGAGGTGATCGTGGTCAAACTGCCCTTGGCATCGAAAACAACCCGGACATTGTCACCGGATACGTAACGCCCCGAGTGACCTTTCCGGTAAATATCGATGACCTGCTTCGCCTGCTGATAAACATCCAACACCTCTTGGGCAATCCCGGTTGTGCTGATCAACTGCCGATGGATGTCGATGATCTGCTGCGCCACCGTGGTCACATTGGCCAGACTGCGGGCAGAGGCAATCGATTTTGCCAACCGGTACAGATCTCTGACCTGTGGATCAATACCTGCCTCAGCGGGCAGATCAATGGCGTCAGCCGCCGAGGCATCGATGCCGGTCACATCCCGGACCCCGACCGCATTCGGCACACCAGCCCCAGCCAGGAAACCACCAAAAACAGTCACCGTATCCGCACCATAGCCGCCGATCACCACCTTGTATCCTTCCCGCAAGGTGATGGTATCGTCCCCGCCGATAACGGTATCGATACTCTCCATCTGCCGAATGATGCCATTTTTGGCGTCGGTATCAAAATTCAACACACCATTGTCGCCGATCACCATATGGTCGCCGTCAACGGCCGAAATGACATCGGTTCCAAAGCCGCCGATGATCACCTTGCCACCGCTGCCGGTGATGATGGTATCGTTACCGCCCTTGTCGGTCACGGTCGAGACAATCTGCAACATGCGGTTGCGATACAGGGAGCTGGCCGTCGCGCTGGTCCGATGGATCGCGCCATTGTCACCGATCAGTACATCTTCACTGGAGGTGGTCAGTTTATCATCGCTGGAGATGGTATCGAACACCTTCAGCAGATCATTTCCCATCCCACCCGCCACCAGATTTTCACCCAGAATCGCCTTACTCTGATCGACGCCGATGATGATGGTGTCATTATCACCCGTAGTGGCTACGGTGTCGGTTGTCACCAGGTCGGTCAAACCTCCGGTGGTATCATAGGTCATCTGGACATTGTCGCCACTGATATGGCGTTTGGAAAGACTGGTCGTCTCAATGGTGATGACGTCCCGCCCGAAACCGCCCACAATCACCTTGTCGCCGTTGGCGGTTCGGACCGTATCGTTGCCCCCCAGGTTTAACAGGGTGGAGTGGACATCCCGCAGCGCGTAGGCGGTGGCCAGCGTCCCCGCGTTGCGGTGAATCTCGCCGTTGTCGGCCAGAATGGTGTCAAAACTGGTAGTCACCCCCAAAACCTGAATGGTATCCCCGCCCATGCCGCCGCTGATCAGGTTTTCGCCCAGATTGGCACTGCTGCCTGCCTGGCCAATGGTGATCAGATCCACATCCCCCGCCCCCGAATCGGTCGAGGCGGTATCGGTCGTCACCAGATCGGTGAGCCCGCCGGCGGTGTCATAGGTCAGGGTGACATTGTCGCCGCTGATGTGGCGTTTGGATTGGCTGCTGGTATCAACGGTGATGCTGTCCTGCCCCTCGCCGCCCACAATCACCTTGTCGCCGTTGGCGGTTCGGATCGTATCATTGCCCCCCAGGGTCAACAGGGTGGAGTGGACATCCCGCAGCGCGTAGGCGGTGGCCACCGCCCCCGCATTGCGGTGAATCTCGCCGTTGTCGGCCAGAATGGTATCAAAACTGGTGGTCGCCCCCAAAACCTGGATGGTATCCCCCCCCATGCCACCGCTGATCAGGTTTACGCCCAGATTATCGCTGCTGGTTGTCAGACCAATGGTGATCAGATCCGCATCCCCCGCCCCCGAATCGGTCAAGGCGGTATCGGTCGTTACCAGATCGGTGAGCCCGCCGGTGGTATCATAGGTCAGGGTGACATTGTCGCCACTGATATACCGCTTGGATTGGCTGGTGGTGTTGACGGTGATGCTGTCCTGCCCCTCGCCGCCCACAATCACCTTGTCGCCGTTGGCAGTATGGATAACATCAGCACCCCCCACATCCAACTCGCTGCTACTCACCTGCTTGAGCAGATTGAAGTCGGTCGACGCCACCGAGTCCCAACGGCTGATCTCCCCGTTGTCCCCCAGAATCACATCGGTACTGTTGGCCGCCCCCGAGGTGATGACACCGGTGGTCGCATCCTGACTGGCGGAGACCAGCACGGTGTCCGATCCCACCCCGGCGATGATATAGTTGCTGCCCAGATAACGCGCCACCAGATCGTTCTGGTTGCCGACAACAATCCTGTCGTTGCCGCCATCACTTCCCAACAGATCCAGGCTTTTGAACGAGATGGCACCACCGTTGACATCGGTATCGATGCGACCATGGTCCCCGGCGATAAAACGGCTGTTGCCTCCCGTGGAGCTGGCAGCGTTAAAATAGATGGTGTCATTGCCGGAACCGCCAAAGACAATCCCGGAGCCGCTGCTGAGATTGACCACATCATCGTTCCCCAGTCCACCCGTCTCTGACACCGGGGCCAGGATATAATCCAGCAGATGGCTGCGCCCGGCCGTGGTCTTGAAGGTGAGTTTGGTCTGGCCCGCCACCGTCGCCTCTTCGGTACGAAATTGAACGGTGCCGTTATCGGCCAGGATAATATTGTTGCTGGTGGCCAGGTCAGCCCCGGTGATGGTGTCCCTGCCACTGCCCGCCAACACCAGGTTGCTGCCACTGCCCAGGTAGATGGTATCCCCCCCTCCTCCCCGGCTGCCAAAGGTAGTCGCCGACAGTGCGGTGCGATAGTTGAAATCAACCTCCACCTTGCCCAGATCGGCCATGATGGTGTCGTTGCCCTCCCCGGAGCCGCCGACGTTGATCAGGTCCCCGCCCAGGGCACCAAAAATCATGTCGTTGCCGCTTCCCCCCTTGAGCGTCTGCTTGCCGGCAACCGACAGGCTGATATTTTCCAGGGTTTGCCCTTTCCAGATCCAGTTCCGGCTGGCGGCCCCGAACTCAGCCGCCCCTGCAGCCTGCAGGGTCAGATAGTCGGTGACGTTTTGCAGACCACTGGCAGGACGGGTCTGGCCACTCAGCAAATTTTTGTAGGTGACAAAGGTATCCGCCACCAACAGGTCGTGCGCCGCCTTACCCTCGATAAAATCGGTACCGTTGTTGCCGACAATCATGTTGTTGCGACCATCACCCGACAACCGATCCCCTGCCGATCCCCCAAACACATTGTGAAACCCCCGCACGGTAATACTGGTTGCCCCCGCCGTGCCGAAGGCACTGGCCGCCTCCAGATCAACCCTGACCGCAGAGGTGTACTCGGAAAAATCGATGGTATTGCGCGCATTGGCCGCCTCGTTGCCGGAGGCGTCATGCCAGGCACCGTTGGCGGTATCCCCGGCCATGGAACCGGTCAAAGAGGCACCATCGCGGATTCGGAATACATCACTGCCCTGACCACCGACAACATTTTCAAAGCCGATAAATTTGAAACCACGCCCTGCATTATCCCCCGCTGCCACCATATCCTGGTGGGTTGTGGCATCAAAAGCGGTCTGGGTCATCCCGCTGGCCGCCCCCTTGACCCAACCGGCATCGGTCGCGGTAACGGTGATCAGCAAATTGGCCGCATCGCCGGAAAAGTCGATCCAGTCACTGCCACTCCCCCCCTTGACGACATCGATGGTGGTGGTACCGTCCCAGGTGGCCTGGTTGTTGGCACGGGTGGCATTGTAGTAGGCGTCATCAACGTTGATGGCTGCCGTTTGGGCTGAAAAATCGAGTTCGTTATCGCCGATGATGTCCTCAATGGTCGCCGTACCCCACTCGCCCAGGAAACGATAGCGATCGCTCCCCGTCCCCCCCTGCATCAATGTCGTACCACCCCGGGCCAGCAGCAGGTCATTGCCACCACCACCGATCAGGGTGGCATTCCCGGAATCGGAACCGATCAGAATATCGTCTGCCGAACCCCCTTTGAGAATATCCGTACCACCGCCTGCAATGAACAACACCGGCAGATCCAGTGCCGACGCATCCAGTGTGTCATCTCCCGCACCGGTATAGGCCTTGACCCGGGTCACACCGACAAAGGTTTTGGTGTAGGTTTGACCATTCGGCAACAGGGCCTCAATATTGACGGTGCCATTGCTGCCGGTCAGGGTGTAGGATTCGTTGCCATCATCAATGCTGCGGCGCAGACGGTCACCGGCATCCTTGTCCACCGAGCTGTTGCCATCAATACTGCCGATGGTCGAACCGGTGTGCAGGGTCAGCACCGAGCCGTCCATGGAGGCCAACACCGGCTTCTTGGCGGCCGGGTCATGTTCCCACTCAAACAGGGTGACATCCATGAATGTCCACTCATAGACCCGGACCCATTCGACCAACAGGTTCAGATCCACATAGGCGGAAATATAGGCCGAGCCCCGCAGGTGCATCTCCACCACATCGAGGGGATCTTCCGAGACAGCCGCAATCAACTCCGAGGCGCGATATTTGTTATCCTTGTCCTCGTCATAGATGTCCAGGGTACCCTCCAGCTTGATCCCCCCCTCGACGCCACCCCGGACAATGACGGCATTGAGTTCCGCAAAGGCGAACAATTTGGCGGTGAGTGTCACCTCCGGCTTGTCCACGCCGTTGACAATGTTGTCGCCGATATAAAAACCGTCCAGCATGTCTATGAGATTGTGGCTGTCAAAAAACTTGCTGATCCCGTAGGTGTCATACCCAAAATTAAACATCATATTGACATCAATGTTGCCACCGATGCCGACATACAGGGGCGGGTAGACCGGGAAAGAGACCCGGAAACCGACCCCCAGACGCAGGGCCCCAGGCGTATAGGTAACCAGATCAGCCGGCTCCCCGGTCAACAGGGCAATCACCGACCCGATCGGATCCTCCAGGATGGGAAAGGCCAAGGCACTGCCCGGCTTGTTCAAACGGTTCTGGAAATCGGTAAAGGCCTGCTGCGGCGAAACCGTCTGCTGTCCGGGCATGTCAATGTCCGGCAGGTCAATGTTGATATCCGGCAGTGAAGGCAGGGCAGGCAGGCCAAAACCGAAGCTGAAATCAATGTCGGGCAACAGGTCGAGCAGGCTGATACTGGGCAGCCAGACATCCGGCATGTCGACGGTGATGGTGCGACCGGGATCCACCAAAGCCGCCAGCAGGCCGGCATCGGAAATAATGCTGGACCACCCCAGGTTGGTCGATTGGGTCTGTTTCCAGATAAACTCCTTGCCCAGGCCGATCCAGTGTACGGTTGGCCATTTGACCTGGATTTGCGGCAAAAATGGCGCGATGCTGCCAAGATTTACGTTAAATGATGCCCCCGTCAGGTCGATGGTCTTGATGGTGGCCGGGTCCACAAACGAGGACAGGGCCGCCGGCCAATCCACCGTGCACGTCTCCCCCGCCGCCCACTCCCACGTTCGGGTTCCCACCTGCCAGGTCATCTTGGGCATCAGGATCTGCAACACCGGCAACACCTGGGTATTGATGTCAAAGCCGGTAGGCAACTCCACTGTCACATCAAAGTGGGGCACAAAACCACCGGTCAGAATGTCGGACAACCGCAAATCCTGCCATCCCGCCTTGATATTGAGCCGGAAGGTACCCGTCAAACCATCGATGGTAAAGTCCACCGGCGTCACATCGATGTAGGGAGCCGGAACCTTGACATCGGCACTCAAGGCAAAATCAAACCCCAGGTCCGGCATGTCCCCCTTGAAAATGGTCAGCAGGGTCGTATCCTGCTGCCAACCAACCCCCATGTTGAGGCTGAATTCCAACCCATCCTGGTTGACCGCAATATTTGCCAACTCTTCGTAGGGCAGATCGACCGGTACGTCCAGGTTTGACAGGCCGGGAATCTCCGGCAATGCCGACAGATTGAGCTTGCGATCCTTGGTGCCGCTGACGACAAAAGCCTGGGTCACCGGGATCAACATGCCGGCGGTATTGGTGGGCAGGTTATCGATCACATCCAACAGGTTGACCATGGCAACGATAAAGTCAATCTGGGAGATGCCACCAAACATGGCCGACATGTCAGAGGCCAGATCCACCACCGAATAGTCACGCCCCATGATGTCGGAGAGGCCCGGTATCGGAGTCGTCAAGGCATCGATCACCGGCATGATGGGATCCGTGACATCCTGAATCAGGCTGACGATGGGGTTCAAAAAGTTGGTGAAAAAGGTGCCCGCATCCAGGTAGATGTCGGTCATCCAGATGTTCGGGGCACCGGCATGGAACAGAGTGTCGTAACCGGTGGAGAAAAACTGTTCAATTTTCTGCACATATTGGTTTTTATTGCTCTCCTGCCAGGTCATATGGAAGTCGCCCATGATCTTTGGCAGGTACCCCTCACCCCCCAGGGAGATCCCCAACTCCATATGCAGGTTGACCTGGGCCTTGGCGTCCCACTCCACCGCCACCAGATCGGACAATTTGGCGGTGCGCAGGTCGTTGAAGGTCAACCGGCCGTTGGTCAGGCCCGACAGGGCCGAAATGCCAAACAACCCCTTGTCCTTGAGATCCACCGCCAGATTGAGTTGCAAACGGGTACGCGAACCATCTGCCCCCGAATCCCCGTCGAACAGAGTGGTTGTGCGGCCATAGTTGGCCGACTGCGCCCCCACCAACCGCCCCATCGAATCGGAGCCGCTGCCCCAAATTCCGGTATCGTTATCCCGGATCCAGCCGTCCCAGTTGTCGGTCAGGGTGCCATTGAGTACAAAAAGCTGGGCATTCAACTCCGTCGGCTGGCCACTGGCCCCAGGGGCCAGATAGACATTGATCTGGGCCTGAATCTCCTTGACGGCCGGGGTAAAGGTCGGCTTGCCCACCAGCCACAGGTTGTCGATATGGACATCGTGATGGTTGCTGACCACGCCGGTGGCAATACCTGGCTGGTTCGGGTCGTAACTGGTGATCTCCCCAAGACCGGCGGTGGCTGGCATATTGGTCACCAGATAAAAACCATCCTTGATGTCAATCCCGAATCCCAAATAGAGATCCCAATCCAACTCCAGCGCAATGCCGCCATCCAACTCCAGACTGAGGGGCAGGCCCGGCACGCCAATGTCAAAGCTCAAGTCCAACTGGGGGGTGTAGGTTTGGCCCAGGTGCATGCGAAACTGGATGGCGGTACTTTGCGCCAGGGCAACCTGGGTGCCCACCTTGATCGCCTCCTCCTTCACTGCCGCTTTCAGCTCGGCCAGACTGGCGGTGACCACCACAGCATTGGGATCGGTCAACCGTGCCTGCTGCGTTGCCAGCAGATCGGATTTGAGGGCCAGGGCCGAAGGGGTGAAGGTGGTCATGACATCCGTCAACACCGCTGCCGTCACCCCGGCCCCGAACACATCCCGCAGCAGGCTCTGGTAGTTGTAGCCGTCCGCCACCTTGTTGGCGATAAAGGTGACAATGTTTTGCAACGAATCAAAAAAGCTTTTATCCTGGCCGGTACTCTGCACCACGCTCATCAGGGAGCTGGCCGTCTCGGCCATGCTGTCGATGGAACCGGCAATGTCGTCCAGAATGTGCCGCAGGCTCGAATCAATGATCACATCGCCCGCATCGCCGATATAACAGGGGGTGCCATCATCATGGAGGATCGGATCACCATGACTGTCCAGGTTGGGCAGATTTTGTCCAGCCGTGACCCAGGCGGTGCGCTGACCAGGCAAAACCGCTGGAATCATGGAAGGTTGCGTAATACCTAAATAGTCCGCCAGAGCCGGATCGATCCGTGGGGCCCCGACGCCGGCGATATATTCCACCACAATATCGTCGGGGGTGACCAGATTGTCCCCGTTGTAGTCCTGGAGAAAATTAAGAAACGGGTTGGAGCTGATCTCGGTGGCTTGAATGATAAAATCATGGTTGGTGTCGGTGGTCAGCATGTCGAAGAGAAACATGCGCAAGGCGTTGTCCAGACCGCCATAGATATCCACCGACGCCGTCAGGGCATCGCTCAGGGCCTTGACCACGTTGATGCGCAGATCGGCGACAAACTGGGTCGCCTCCCGCAGTTGATCGCCAATGATCGGCAGCGAAAGCACATCGCTGAAGGCATCCAACCCTTTCTGAATGGTGCCCAGCACCTTGTCTACCGTATTGACCACGATGGTGGGGTCGCGCAACAAAAACATCAGCGGCCCATTGACCGGCTTGTCGGGATCGCACTGAGCCCCCAGAGCGTGTTCCAGTACCACGGTCAGCTCCAACTGCCAGAACTCCAGATCCGGAATGATCAGGCTGATGTCAAAACCGGCACTGGACGGGTTGGCCTGCGGGGTTGCGCTGAACAGAACGGTGGCATCCAGGGTCTGCGTGGAGGGGGTGGTTGAGGCACCCTGGCCCGCCGTGGAGGCGTAGAACGGGTCAAGGGTTACCGCATCCAGGGCCGCCTCGTTGTCATCGTCCACCGGGGCCCCTTCCGGAGTGGTCGCTGCAATACCGTTGCCGGTACTCGGACGCTCCGGCAGGGCAGCCTGTCGCACCTGGCTGGAGAGAATGAGGGCGGAATCGGTGGCCTCTGCAGTATCCTGCAGGGTATAGCCGCTCTTGCCCCCCATTTTGGCAAAAGTTTCACCCAGATGGAGAAAATGCAGCTCCATTTTCCCCAATGGCAGCGGATTGATAAACCCGTCAATCTGCTCCATGGCCAGTTGGCCCAACTCATCGGAGACGCTCAACACCAAGGGAAATACCACCGACGAAGAGCCGTCAAAGATCACCTCAAAGTTTGACTTTTTCAACGCAGTGGCATCCGTCGCCGACAAACTGCCGTAGGCACCCAGATAGAGCCGGCCATCGTTGGCTCCGTCGGCCGCATCGGAATGGAGCATGACACCGCTGCCGGTCAGGGTGAGATCAGCCGTGCCGTTGCTGACGCCAAGGCTGTAAATACCCTGGTTGGACTGGAAGGTGATCCCGGCCGCCGTGGCCGAGAAGGTATCCAAGCGGGCAAAGGTTCCCTGATCGCCAGCAAGACCGGCCGCCCCTCCCGCCACATGGTCGTACAGGAACAGCTTGCCCTGGTTGCTGCCGCTGCTCAGGTCGATACCCAAAGCCAAGTTGAAGGTCATATCGGCATAGAACTGGCATTTGGCGGTACCCTCGGTGTCCTTCACCTCCCGCAGCGAGCCGATCAACCCCATCAGTTCGTCCCGATCGGCAGCGGAAAGCAGCCCCAGCAAGGCCGAATCGTTGAAGATCAGATCGACCGGGAGAGCTTGGTTCAGCACCACCCGGTAGGGAATGACAATGCGCAACGCCTCCTGGCCGACGGTGTTGTCGTTTTCCAGGCTGATGGCACTCGCATCAATGCCAAAGGCGGTCGCCAGGATACCCTGCAGCTCCAGCAATCCTACCCCCTGCTGGCCCGTCAGTTGGGCGGTGATCTGTTTAAACCGGCTGGTAAAGTCAAACAGGCTGGAAACACTGCTGCCCAGCATGGGCAACGCCCGGCCCAACTCCCCGAAAGAACCCAATGCGCCCAGGTCACCCAACACCCCCGTCAACTGACTCAAATCGGCCTTCAGCGATGACCAGGTAACCCCCTTGAAGGGGGTCAGGGTTCCCAAACCGTTGGAGGGCACCACCGTGACGGTCGTCATGGCATCCGTTCCCTTCAGCATGGCAACCGTATTGCTGACATCGATGGTGATTTCGGTCGTGGGAACCAGACCGGTCGCACTGATGCCGGTGGGAGTGACAACATTGATGCCGGAGAGTTTCAGGGTGGCTTTCGGTGTCGAGCCCGCCGTGCCCGCCTGGTCGAGAAAGAGCGGATCGGTCACATAATCCCCCTCCATGAGGCGACCCTTGACGGCAAGAAACTTGAGTACAATCTCCTTGGCCGTGACCACCCCGGCCTTGAGGGTCAAGGTGGAGCCGCTCAGGCCAACCAGATCGGTGCTGGCTATCAGGGCGTCCAGATTGGCCTTGACCGCATCGTCGGTGGTGTTGCTTTTGGCGGAACTCAAGGCCATCTTGATCGATTCAGCCACGTCCGTCACCAGTTCGGCCAACGACTGGTTGGTGCTGGTGCGACTGGTGCGCACCACCACATCCACCGGTTGCGCCAAACCACCGACCGCCACCGCCAACCGCAAATCGGTCAGCAGCACCCCGGTGGCAGCGTCATAGATCTGGGTCGGGTTGGCGTCCAGGGTCAGGGTTGTGGTCGGCGCGGTGAAGGTGAGCACATTCTTGGGGACAGCAACCGTGCCAATGTTGCTGAGACTGACAAAGGTATGGCTGGCATAGGGATCGCTGCCCAACTTGGCCACCAGCGCGGCATGGATGGCATCGTCCACATTGGCCGCCAGTTCAGTAACAGAGCTGTTGTTGAGGGTCGCCGAGCGCAAAACAGTCACGTCGAGATGGATGCTGCCCACCGTGACCAACAGCCCAACATCCCGCAACAATTGGCCATTGCTCAGGTAGGGAACCGATGTTGCAGAAACGGTGTTACTGGTCTGTAACGCTCCGCCCAATCCCAGCAGAGACTCCTGAGAAGAGACCGAATCAAACAGGGCGTTGAGACTGATCCGATCCCCGGCCACACCCGCCAGCCCATTGCGCAACTCCAACTGCATGCTGCCCTGCAGATCGGTCCACAACCGGTCGGCGGTCAGATTCAGCATGCCAAGGGTCGCCTGGGCCGGGCTTGCCAGGGTTCCAGGGGTTGCCCCGCTCTGGCCATGGATCACGGCACTGTAGCTGCCGCCAATCACCGCGTCCTGCAGGAAAACGTAGGCCCCGGAGGTATTGGCATGCTGTCCCGGGGTGAAGCCCAGCTCTGTCATGGCCGGGTCAACGCCGTCGATCTGGATCTGCAACGAGGCCAGGCCGGCACTCAAGGTGACAATCTCTATCTGTTTGTTGCGCAGTATCGCCTTTACAACCTCCCCCAGGTTGGCAAACCCCATGCCGCCGCTTCCCAGGTAGGCATGGCTGGCCACGCTGGTGGCGGCAAAAGCGGCATTCAGGTCGTCCACCAGATCGCTGGTCTGGGTATTGCTCGCATCCGGGGCCACAGTAACCGTCACCCCATCGGTCTGATCAAACGCGAGTTTGAAGGTGGCGGCCGCACTCAGTTGGCCATTGGTGGCCAAGGTAACCGCCTTGGGCGTCGGATAGGTGAGCATCAGGTTTTTGAAACCCAGCAATGTATTCATCGCATTGAGGGTATTGATCGCCAGCTTCACCTCACTCAACGGGGCTTTGACACTGAATTGCAACTGCCCGGCCGTATTGACACCGGCGGTGACCAGTTCCCCCAGCTTGGCAAACCCCAACTGCCCCAACACCCCTCCGGAGATGACCGCTTTGGCGTCCAACACGGCTTGAAAATCGGCCACCAGATCCGCTCGACTGGCATTGTCTGTGGTACTGGCCTGAGTCAAGGTCAAGTCATACTGCTCGCCATCGAACAACAGGCTGAAATTGGCATTCCCACCGATCAGTGGCAGCGCACTGCTCCATCCGGTCAGGGTGGCGTCCTGGGCTTTGGCGACCAGAGTACCCACATAAGCACCACCGGCCCGCAAGCCAAAGGTATTCAAATGGGCAAAGTCAAAACCGATGGTACTCTGGAACAGGGTCTCAGTGGAGAGATCCAGCATGGTATCCGCCGACAACGCCGACAGATCACCCACATTCCCGGCCAGGGTCAGGGGAACCGGCTGCAAGGTGGCAGCCGGGGCCAACTTGCAGTCAAACAACAGGCTCTTGGTCGCCACGTCATAGCGAGGATTGAGGGAAAAGGAGGCCCCCGCCGGCAAGGTGGCATTGATCGCCTGTTGGAACCGCTCCACCATCTCGGTAAAGGTGACGAACGAAGTGACGCTGTTGACCATCATATCCTGCCCATCCGCCAACATACCCAACTGGGTCAAAGGCGAATAGCTGTTGCCCGAGGCAGAGGTCAGTCCATGGGTATTGAGGCGCATCTGGGGCAGGTCTTTGGCTGCCCAAATCCCCTTGAACTCAATATCATAGGTGTTGCTCTTGCCGGCCACTGCCGTCACACTGCAATCGCTGCCGGAAAAGGTGGGCTCAAACTGCCGGAACATGCTGACCAGGGCCGTTTGAATGGCGGCCGCGCCACCAGCGAAAGCGATGGGGGTGGTCTGCAACAGCACCCCACCCAGGGTGATGCCGATGGCAAAATCTCCCCCGGTGGCATTGGAGAGTGAGAGCCGTTGAATCTCGTTTTTGGCCGGGGTCGACCCGACGGCAGCCACCGCCTGCTGCCAGGTTGCCAAAATGCCCTGGGCCGGGATGGCACTTTTCCAGACACCAGCCGTCTTGGTATCCACCGTCAAGGTGGCATAACTGCCGTACTGGGTGGCATTTTTTTTGCCGAAACCGATTTCAAAAACACGGGTTGCATTGTCAGAGGCATACTCGGCACTGACATCCGCCACCGACAGGCCGGTGACAGTCGGCAATTTGGCAAACAGGGCAGCGGCGATCGTGGCTGCATCAGCGGTGGCAGCGATGTTGCCTGTGGTAAACGCCACCCCACTGGCGTCCGTACCGCTCAGGGTAAAGGTGGAACTGCCGCCACCATGGATGATGGTCAGCCGCTGCATCGCCTCCGCATCATCGGAGCCTGCGGAGAGCTGGGTCACCTTGACGGCTGACGAGGGGGCGACCCGCAACAGGGTAAAATCACCCGGGTTGGCCTGAAGCAGGTTGATCTTGCCCCATATGCGCCCATCACTGCCACGGGAGAGGTCACTGGTGGTGACGTCGATCAGGCTGCCCGCCACCACATCGCTGCCCTCTACCACCTCCAGACTGGCTCGATTGCTGTTTGCCAGGCTGCCGGTAAACTGAATCTGGTAGTGCTTGGGACGTCCTGTCACCACGACATTGCCCGCCCCCAGGACAGATTCCAACGCATTCTGCACCTCAACGGGAGAGGCCAGCACAGAGAGAGGGCCGGTCAGGGTCCCGCCGGCTCCCAACCGCAACTGATAGGTGCCGGCTGCGGCATGAACCTTCAAGATCTGCTCTTCGCTGCTCTTGTCGGTGCCAGCAAGGGTCATCCCCCCTTTGAGGCTCTCCTCCACCTCAAAGTTGCTCCCGGACCAAGCCAGCCAGCCATTGACCGCCGTCGCAATCTTCCGGCCGAGCAACTCGGCCAACTGGTTGATATGCCGGAAAGAGCTTGTCTCATTCGCATCGACGGTGATGGTCAATACAGAGGTTCGATCATCCCCCGGACGCTGAACATAGAGATCAAAAGCGGCACTGCCGGCAAAAAGCGGCAGCAGCGGAGTATCCGAGGGCAGGAAGGGGGAGATCGCTTTGCTGGCGGTAACACCGGCCAGCAGTGTGGTGGCCAGTTGGTTGTCGATCACATCGTTGATGACCGCACTGAAATCAAGGGCATCGCTCAATTTCAGGTTGGTGAAGGGCAATACGGCATCAAAGCGACCGGAATCGCGCAACAACTCAAGATAGGTACCCAGATCCTGCAACATGCGCACCATCTCGGTCGCATCCAGGCTGGAAAAGGGCTGCACCGCGCTGAAATCGCTGGTGGTTACCACCAGGGGTCGCTGGGGAATCACCTCCCACTTTTCGGCGGAGGTGTCCAGCCCGGTGACAATGGAACTGCTCAACCCACTGTCGATCACCAGGTCGCCGGTGACCGTCGCCTTGGCGAGTCCGGCCTGCTTGATCTTGGCCGTCACCACATAGGTTTGTCCGGCGGCCAGCGGCGTCAATGCCCCCGTTGTCGGAACCGGATTGCTCGCCAAATCCAGGGACCAAGTGCCATCGCTGGCCGGGGTCACGGTATAGGTGGCCCCACTTACCGTCACCTCCAGAGTCTGCCCGCTGCTGAGTATGGCGGTTCCGGTCAAGGTGGGCAACAGGGCCGGCGTACTGCGACTGTCCAGCGACAGACCACCAAAAGCGATATTCACGTGGGGCGTGCTGCCCGCCATGATCGCCTGTGCCGTGCCGGTCGCACCCAACAGATCGAAGGAGAGATTGGCCTTGACATCTCGAGTACTGCTGGGCAGCAGAGAAAACTGGTTGTCGGAATTCTGGTAGTTGGAGTCGCCAGGCACCTTGAGCGTGGCCGCGTCCACCGCACTGATCGCGGTAAATTCCACCTGACCTGTATCGAAAGCAATCGTACCGCTGGCGGTGACATCCAGGATTCCCAGCGCAGCTTCGACATCCAGGGTTGACGAGGCCGCCTTGACCTGGGCCGTCAGGGTGGTGATGGCAACGGTGCCATCGGTAAAATTATAACTGGCCACATAGTTGATGTCCGCGACCAGCGGAATACCCTGGCCCGGCTGGAAACCGAATCCCAGCGGTCTCAAGGCTTCATCAAAGCCAAACCGTTGAAGAAATGCACGCGACAGGGTCAGGTCAACATCCAGCGCGTCCGCCGTGGCCGAAAAGCTGATGGCAGGCGAGCCGGCGGCATGATCGACCAGGGATTCCAGGTTGCTGTAGATACCGGTGCCGTTCAGATAGTCGCCCAGGAGATTCATCAGGCCACCCATGGTGTGGGTACCCGACTGGGCCAGATAATCATCCAGCACCGTGGTATTGGCGGGTGTCTTGAAACTCAGAATATCGCCCAACGTCCGACCGTCGTTGGTCTTGATCAGACCGCTGAAGGCCAGGTCAACCATCGGCAGGGTATAGGCGAGATCAGCGGATGCATCCAATTGCACGCCCAGCTTGGCAGCCGCACTGAAGGCATCGGTTGCGGTACTGGCGATGGAGGCAGAGGTCATTCCCGATTTTGACGGGGTGACAACCGCCAACAGGTGGTGATAGTCCGCGGGGGCAAACAGTTCCGTCTGCACGGCCCCCAGCATGAATTCCAGATCCCAATCTCCGCCCCACTCGCTGGCTCCGGTCTGGTCTTCGGAGGCGGCCACATCGGCACGGGTCAGTTGGCCGATGCGCTCCACAAAGGCATGCCCGGCAGTCCCACCGGCCACATTGCAGCCATACAACAAAATATCCCCTTCCGGTTGCAGCGCATTACCCCAGGCGGTGAGATCCGCACTGTGAGGTTCCAGCGTGGTGGCATCCAGGCGCGCCGACCCCAACCACAGGGCCGCCTCCTCGCCGTGGGAAAGGATATGGATGGCATTCAACCCTTCGTGCTGTTGCAACCACTGGGTAATCTGCCGCACTCCATCAGAGCGCGAATCCAACAAAACCACCTCGAACCGGGCTTCCGGCTGTTGTTGCAACCGATCAGCGAGGGCTGTCTCCAGCAGGGCATCACGCTCCCGCACCGCCCCATCGACAAACACCACCTCATTGGCACGCCCATCCGCCTGTGGTTGCACGGATTTTGCGGCTGAATCCAACGGTTGGACAACGATCGGGTCGGAGCTGCCTGTGGAGGTCACCTGCTTGTTCAGCAGCTCGGTGGGGGTGGTGATAAGGCTTTGGGGGTCAGTTTGCAGGGTGGGATCGGGGGGTGGCAGGATGAGCCCCTCCCCGGAGAGCAGGAGGCGTTGTTCCAATGGTTCGATGATCAGGCGGCGGGGACGCCCAGGGGGTGGCTTGTCCTTCGGCCCCATCCCCAGCCAGGGAGCAAACAGGTGACCGGCACCGCTTCGCGCCGCCGCACCCAAACCATCCCCCCACCCACGTGCACCAAGCAACTTTTGCATGACCTTCACCCTTGGGTTGAAGCAAAATCCCTATTATCCATCTCTCCGCACGGCACTCAAACCAGTAGGGTCATTCTATCACTGTCGCACACCATTTTCTACAGATATTTTGTTACCAACCCTCACTGTTCCAGTTTTTTAAAGGGTTTACCCTTGCGCAGCAGATTGGCCAAATCTTCCAGATCGCTGCGTTCCAGACTGCCGATGGCCTGTTTCAGTTTTAGACGATTGATTAAATATTCATATCTGGCCTGCAGATAGTCCCGCCGCGAAGCATAATAGAGCCGGAACGCATCCAGCACGGTGATCACCGTTTCCAAGCCGGATTCATAACCCACCAGCCTGGCCTGTAGCGCGCTCTCCTGGGCCACGGTCATTTTCCGCAGGGCTCCGAGGCTTTTTGAACTCTCCTGCACCGACTGAAATGCAGCCCGGGTAAACCGTTCGGTACGGCGGCGTTCCTGCTCCAGTTCCTGGGCCACTTTTTCCCGCCGCGCCAGGGATTCCCGTACCAGAGAAGCGGTCATGCCGCCTTCAAACACCGGTACGTTGATGCGCACCCCCAGCGAGGTCTGCTCCTGGTTTTGGCCCGAACCATAGATGGAACCGGTAGCCTTCTCCTTCTCCACCGAACCCACCAGATCGACCGTCGGCAGATAACCAGCCCGCTGACGACTGACCTCCATGTCGGCAATTTCCTGTGCCATGATACGGGTTTGCAAGGCAAGATTTTGCTTCAGGGCGGCACTGACCCAGGGTTCCACCTTGTTGGGGTGGGGCGGAGCCGCTTCAAAATCCTCCTTGAAAGGTTGTACGCTCTCCACCGTTTCGCCAATAATCTCCTTGAGGGCGTTTCTGGCATCCTCCCATTGGTTGTTGGCTTTGATCTCCCGGGACTGGGTCAGAGCCGCCCGTCCCTCCGCCTCATGAAACTGGGCCTGGGTGGCCAAACCGCTTTCATAGTTGATGACAGCCTGTTCGGCCTGTTTTTCTGTCGCTTCCCGCTCCTTGCGTGCCAGATCCAGCCCATCCTTGGCCGCCAGCATGTTGAGATAGGCGGTGGCCACCCGTACCATCAACTCCTGCTCGGTGGCCAACAGATTGGTTTCGGCCTGGGTGACAGCCACTTTGGCCTGCCCCAGGCGCAACAGCTTCTGCACCTGAATCAGCGGCTGGGTAATGCTCAGGGACATGGTTTTCTTGCCAAAATCGCTGCTTCCGGTGGGAAAAGAGGCATTCATCGCCTCGATAATATCCTGCCGCACTTCAGACTGCTGGTAATTGTAGCTGACGGTCGGCAGATAACCGGCAACGGCCTGCGGTTTTGCCTCGCTGTTGGCCAGATAGTCGGCCTTGGCCGCCTGATACTGGGCATCGTTGTTCATGGCCCGCTCAAAAAAGGAGAGCAGATCCAGGGTGAGGCCGCTGGGCTGCTGTTCCTGTTTGTCAAAACGGCCGGCATTGGGAAGCTGCACGGGCTTGATGACGATGGTGGGCTTTTTGCGGAAATCATGGTCTGGCTGATAGTGCAAATTCATCACCGGCTCCCCGTCCGGGCCGATCACGCTCTCCGCCAACTCGCCGCCAGTGGGATCCCGGGGAGCCAGAGAGGCGACGATCACATTGCCGTTCTCCTCTCCACGACGGACAACCAGATTGGCCACCCTGGCCCCTTTGGCCAGCGTCAGCTCAACCCGGGCCGAGCCCAGACGGGTTTCGCCGTACCGTACAGCCCGCACCACCTGGGGCAATGCCTTGAAGCGGGCAACGGCGTCATACAGTTGTTCCGGCTTGAAACCGATAAAGTCGAGCATCAATCGGCTTGGATCCCGCAAGGCATAACTGCTGATCTGCAGGGTGCCCTGCAAACCTGTCAATTGAAGGGATGCCTTGCCATTGATTTCGTCCCGCAACTCGATCGCCTTGAGGGGAGGCGTGCTGTTGCCCTCCACCGGGGGACCATCGGGCACCAGGCTCATGCTGATTCGACCGACATGATCGACAATGGTACCACCACTCTGCACCAGGTCCATGGGGGCGAGCAGATCAAAAATCAGGCGGCCAACGCCCTGTTCCCGTTCGCCGATACGGATGGCTGCGATATTGGGGCTGGGCATGGAGCCTTTGGTCTGAAAGCGGGCAACTGCACCCTGCAACTCCAGCAGGCTGACCCGGGGCAGATCCACAATCAGCCGATGGGGCTCCGTCAGGAAAGAAACCTCTGCAGTGAGTTGAGGGTTGCCCAGCAGCATAATGTTCAGCAGCTTGTTGGTCACCCCCATCTCCAGGCTGCCCAGGATCGGACCGGTCGCCGGCGGGAGCCCCTTGGCGGCGTTGCTCACCTCCTCCCTTGTCAGATTGAAGGGGGACAACGGCGACAGCATCATATCCCAACGGCTGCGACCATCCGGCAAGGTTACCAGCGTCTCATCCAGAATGGTCACCGGCTTGTGCAATTGAATGGAAAGATAGGGGCTCTGCCCCTTGGGCTGAATCACCGACACCCCCTGGACGAGGGGATGGTTGCTGCGTATTGCGCTGACCAGGTTGGTCAGGCTCTCCTTGTTTGTGTGTGCAAAACCGAGTCGAAGGGAGTTGCCACTGGCATCCAACTCCGCTTCGGCAATCGCACCTTTATCCGCCTCCACCTGGATTCGCAGCAGATCATCCCCCCCCAGCAGATAAATCTTTTGCACAGAGTGGGAGGCATCTGCCCCCTCTGTTTTGCTTTCGGCAGGTTTGGTTTTGCGAATGGCCTGGGCGGCCTGGATGGTTGGTCCTGCCGGGGTGGGTTTGGCGGTGGCAGGCTGAGCGGGTTGGGCATCTGAGGGGGGATCCCGTTGCGCAGCGTCAACTGGTCGTGCGGTTGCACCTCCCCGCCTCTGAACTTCTGACGGTCGGGCCTCTCCCTGGCCATCCTGTTCGGACGAACTGGGGAATGTCAAAGCCCCCTTTGCCTTTCCCAGCAGGCGCGAGGTACCCTCGGCAATGTTGGAAAACCATCCACCAACTTTCTGACCGATACCCGACGGTGCACCACTCTCTGTGGTCGGCACCGATTCACGATTATTTTCCCCTGTTTGGCTTCCAGGCTCAGTCTGGTTTCCAGGTTCGGTATTTTGCGCGCCAATCGCACCCGTCCACGCAACATCTTCACCACTATGGGAGGGTGAGGAGAGCAACAGCAAGAGAGGCAGTGCCAAGTGAACGACGCGCGTACGAGCGGACATGGGAAAAGAAAAAACTCCTGTAAAAGGCAGCCACAAACCATCCTGACCAACAGTATGCAAGTTGCGATGTTCAGATCTGCGCTTCAGCCCCCCCCGGTATTCACAGCATCCTTTTCCCCAATGCACATCAGTCATGCAAGCCCTTCGCACTTAGAAGCAAAACTCATACCATATAGTCGTGAATGGTTACACCGATGCCCGTCGGCACGCGGATGCCATGGCATACTTCCTGCTGAAATCGACCAGGAGACCGTTGGCTGATAAAAATTTGACTGCTCCATGATACAGCTCAGGTGTGGCATGTACTGGTCAACTGAAGCATTTGTGTCGCTTGTAGCTATGAATTTTTATTGTTTTTTTATATTGGATCGTGTTTTTCACTTAAAGGAAATGGTGCATAATGCTCAGCAAGCGAGCTGTTGGCCAACATACAGACATCAGGCAGTCGCCGGTGCAGAACAGGGCGTTTGAACTCTATGCCGAGGGTAAAATTTCTGAAGCGTTGGCCGTTGCAAATGATGTCGTGGAAGCGTACAGGCCGAACATAATCGTGCTGAATCTTGCGGCTATCTGCCATTGGCAGCTGGGGGAAACTGAGCAGGCGGTGTCTTGCTGGCAGCGTGCCATTCAAATTGATCCGAACTGTGCAGATTTATATATCAATCTGGGTGCCATTCTAACGGATCAGAAACGGTTTGATGAGGCGGAGGCCGCTTACCGACAAGCTGTCCGGATTCAGCCAGGCCATGCAGATGCCTATATCCATCTGGGCAATGTTCTCAAGGCATTGGGCCGATTGGCCGAGGCTGAGGATTGTCTGCATCGTGCATTTGCAATCAAACAGGATATGGGATCTGCGCAAGGGGAACAAAACGTGGCCGTGCCCGCTGACCCCACAATCAAAACGACACAGGATAATGTCAGAGAATTGTTGCAGACGGGAGTCTCCTTGCACAAATCTGGTCAATGGGATGCAGCCATCATCTGGTATCGGAAAGCCATTCAAGCAGACCCCGAAAATGTGGTAGCACTCTCCAATCTGGGGCTTGCCCTGCAGAACAGGGGAAAACAGTTGGAGGCCATCGAATGCCACAAGAGAGTCCTCTCGATCAAACCCGATTTTGCAGAGGCCTACTATAATCTCGGCAATCTATACAATGAGATGTATGAACTGGATCTGGCGATTGTCGGCTACCGGCAAGCCATATCCATCAGACCTGATTTTGCAGAGGCCCACAACAACCTCGGCAACGCACTCAAGGAGATGGGAATGCTGGATCTGGCAGTCGCCAGCTACCAACAAGCCATATCCATCCACAATCACTCTGATATTTTTCATAATAATCTGGGTGTTACCCTGCATTTACTGGGAAAACCGGAACTGGCTGTCGCAAGCTACCGGCAAGCAATACACATAAATCCCGATTATGCAGAGGCGTATGGTAATCTTGGCAATGCGCTCTGTGAACTGGGCGAACGGGATGAGGCTGTTGAAAGCTTTTTGAAAGCGACGGCCATGAAACCTGATTATGCGGATGCCCTGTTCAACCTGCACGCCATCCTGTGTGACACCAGTCCGGCTTCGGCCATCGAATGTCTCGAGAGGGCTGCCGGATTGGCTCCACACGACAGGAAAATCGCTGTTTTTATGGAGATGCTGAAGGATTACACCGGGGACACGGAGTTTTGTAAGCGTCCATTTATCCCCAGGGTACCCATTTTTTCTGAACGGTGAGACCATCTCCAAAATTCACAATTTTGGGAGGTCGACATGGACAAAAATGGAATCAGAGAACC
>PEAG01000132.1 GCA_002753505.1 Magnetococcales bacterium HCHbin5
AGTGCCCCTGCGGGGCGTTTTGGGCGCGCTGCGCCCATTTGCTGCGCAAATGGGCTTCTGTGAAAGCGCGCCCGTTACATGCAGGGGCTTTGCCCCTGCACCCCACCGGGGACCGTGACGGTCCCCGGACCCCTGCAATTATTTTAAAAGATTAAGAAAAGCGATTAAAGAAAAAAACAGCCTCATGCACGGATGAAAGAGAGAGGAATGAGAGGCGGCAAATTTTTTCCCAAAACCCTGACCTCATGGTTGCCAGGAAAGCGCAAGCACCCCCCCCCGACAGAACAACCTGAATCGACGTTGGCAGCGGCCCCACTCTTGTTGGCGGAGTCCACGGCACGGCGGCGAGAGGCAATGCAGCAAGCAATCGAGGCACAGGAGTGGCAGGCGGCAGCCAGCCAAGCCGCCGAACTGTGTGATCTGTTGCTGGTGCTGGGCCGTTGGCGCGAGCTGCTGGCCACAACGGCCCAGGGCAAAGCCTGGCTTGAACAGCGGGATGATCCATTGATCCGTCTATATTTGCACGCCCAGGAGGCGATGGCCCAACACCGCCTGGGAGCACTGCAACAGAGTCGCCTGCTGTTCCAGGAGGCGGAAAAGTGGCAGACTGACCGCCAAACGGGTTACCACTGGCTGATCGGCTTGCCAGGAAAAGGCTACTGTGACCTGATGATGGACCAGGCCAAGGTGGCAAGCGTCTGGGAGATGGTTTTGCATCGCAGCCACTACTCCCAAAAAATTGCCAGAAATTTGTTCGCCATCGGGCTGGATCTGCAGACCCAAGGCCGGGCCCTGGCCGCCTTGGGACAACAAGAGACGGCGGCAGCCAGCTTTAAACAGGCGGTCACCACCCTGCGCAAAGCAAACAGGCGGGCCTTCCTGCCGGAGTTGCTGCGGCATCAGGCCGAACTTGTCCGTCGGCAAGAAGGTACGCAGGCGGCTTGGCCGATCCTGACCGAAGCGTTGGCCATTGCCGTGGCGGAAGGATTGAAACCGGCCGAGGCAGAGGCCCGGTTATTGGAGGCCCACCTGCTGCTGGATGAGAAGCGACTGGAGGCCGCGGCAGCGGTCTTGACCACCCTGGAAACTTTGCTGGCTGAACTGGAATACGGGCAGCAGACAGTGGCAGTCCATCTGCTGCGGGCGCGCCTGTTGCGGCAACAGGGCGGACAACAGGAGGCCGACCATTGGCAGGCCCAGGCCGTACAACGCATGGAGACCCAACAGCAGTGGGGTGTGATGTGGGATTATACTTTAAAGCAATAGCAGCAAAAACCTACTTGGATGTCATCACCCAGACACCATCCCACGGACCCTCGGGAGGATGGGCAATCATGTGGTTGCAACGATCAATATAACTCTGACTGAGCTTGTCGTTCGGGTTGCGCCTGAGAGCCTCCGTAAAGGCATGGATACCCGCCTCAAACCGCCCCGCCCGATAGTGCTGGATACCACTGCCAAAATGGTTGACCACCTCCATCAGATTGGGAAACGTCTCCTCCGTATGATAATCCAACACCTCGTAGACAGCGACCGGTTGGGTCTTGCCCTTGACCACCACCCAATCGATATCCCGCATACGGTAGGTGCCTTTCAACCGCTTGACCGTATTTTCACTGATTAAAATTTGGGCATAATACTGCTTGCAGGCACTCTCCAGACGGGCCGCCAGGTTCACCCCATCGCCAATCATGGTGTAATCCATCCGTTTGGGAGAACCAATATTACCCGATACCACCGTGTCCGTATTGAGACCAATCCCCATCAGGATCGGCATCAACCCCTTGGCAGCCCGCTGCTGGTTGAAGGCATTGAGCGAAACAATCATGTCAATGGCCGCCCGCACCCCCCGGTCCTCATCATCTCCATGGGAGATGGGAAGCCCGAATCCAGCCATCATGGCATCGCCGATAAATTTGTCCAACATGCCACCCTGTTTCTGAATACAATCCACCATGATGGTAAAATATTCATTCAGCATCTGCACCGTACCCTGGGGACCCAGACTCTCCGTCAGGGTGGTAAAGCTGCGAATATCGGAAAAAAGCACAGTAGCCATGACACTCCTGCCACCCAGCAAATCCTCGCCCCCCTCCATCAACTGATTGGCAATACCCGCATCCATATAACGGGACATGGTGGACTTCATGCGCTTTTCGCTGCTGATGTCCTCGATCATGATCATGGAACCCAACTGCTTTTTGTCCGAGCCGAGCAGAGGCAGAAAGGTCAAATTGACCGAGGTCGGTTTGCCCGCACAGATCAGATCCACATCCATCAGGCTGTCAACCGCATGGCTCTCGGCCAACACGGCTATCTTGTCCATAATCCAACTGTTATCGTCCGCAAAAAAGGCATCCGCCGATACCTTGAGAATCTCTCTGGCCGTAACACCCAGAATACGCAAGCCTGCCGCATTGCAGGTTACAATCATATTATGCTCATTCATGGTGATCACGCCGTTGGTCATACTCTCCAGCATGCTCTCATTATAATTTTTAATGTTTTGAACATCTTCAAACAGCTTGGCATTTTCCAGCGCAATGGAAACCTGGGCGGTGAATGCTTTCAGACGCGACTCATCCTCACTGGTAAAGGTTCCCCCCTTCTTGTTCAATACCTGAGTCACCCCAATCGTACGACCGTCCTTGTTGCTGACAGGAACACAGAGGATGGAACGGGTAAAATATCCCGTCTTTTTGTCAAAGGCGGGGTTGAAACGCAAATCTGCGTACGCATAAGGAATATTGATTGTCTTCCCGGAGGTGAACACCGCACCCGCAATACCGACATGGTTGGGCAACCGAATCTCACCAATGGAGCCCCCCATGACAACCCGGGAAAAAAGTTCGTTCGTCCTGGTATCATTGAGAAACAACGTGCCCCGGTCCGCCTTCAACATGGCCGTCGCCTCGCTCACCACCTTTTGCAACAGGTTGTCAATGTTGATCTCTGACGTGATGTCGGAAACAATATCCAGAAAATTCATCTCCTGATCCCGTTCTGCCCGCAACCGCTCCAGATTTTGGGCATTTTGCAACGTGACCGTCGCCTGGGCCGTAATGGCCTCCAACAATTTCAGATCTGCCTCGTCATACCGGCCCTCCCGCTTGTTGAGTACCTGAATGACCCCAATAACCTGACCCCGCACCGTGCGAATAGGGGAACATAAAATGTTTTCTGTTTTATAACCTGTCTCTTTATCCACCGAGGAATCAAAGTGTTCACTGGCGTAGGCATCATGAATAATGACCCCCTCACCATGGGTGAAAACATAACCGGATATCCCCTTGTGGCTGAGTATGCGAATCTCCCGGTTGATCTCTCCCTGGGCATAACGGGTGTAAAGCTCCCCCGTCTGGGCGTCATGCAAAAAAATAGAGCCCCGATCCGACCGGGTCTGCTCAGTAGCCAATCCCACAATTTGCTTGAGCATCTCATCCAGGGTATCGGTAGAGGCCACCTGCTGAGAGACCTGAAGCAGCATTTGCAGTTGCGCAATCTGCTTTTCATACCTCTCCACGGTCATTGCATCCGCTTGTTGCGTGGCAACTGCACCACTCTGCGACATCGCACTCATCCTGTTCACTCCGTCATCCAACTAAAAAGACCTAACGATGGCTGATCCAACAAAACCGTGACAGCCAGCCCCCCCTCTCTATTTTTTTATCCCGTGCGACTTGCGTCCAAAGCCTCCCGCAGTGCCGCAATGGTTGCTTGCAATTGAGCCGACTCCTGTGCGGTACGCACCTCAACAGCCTGAATCTCCCCTTTTTTGCTGTAATGAATCTCTTCCATCTGCGCCCGCAGGGCGACAATGGCATTTTGGGCCTGTTTGGCCTCCTGGGTCGCCTTCAGTTCCAACTCCTGAACAGTACGCATATGGTTGTAGCGCATCGCCTCCATTTCGTCACGCAAATTTGTTACGGTTTGTTGTAACTGGGTCGTTTCTTGCGCCGCTTTGAGTTCGGCAGCCTGGAGGGCACGTGTCCGCTCGTGCCGCATCTCCTCCATCTGGTCACGCAGGGTTGCTACTGTCTGCTGCAGCTGTTTGGACTCTTGCGCCGCCCTGAGTTCGACGGTCTGAAGGGCACGTGTCCGCTCGTGTCGCATCTCCTCCATCTGGTCACGCAGGGCTGTGATGGTTTGTTGCAGTTGCGCCGCTTCCTGTGCGGCCCTCAGTTCGACCGCCTGCAGGGCACGTGTTCTTTCGTGCCGCATCTCCTCCATCTGGTCACGCAGCACTGCAATGGTTTGCTGTAATTGGACAGCCTCCTGCGCCGCCCTGACTTCGACAGTCTGAAGGGCACGTGTCCGCTCGTACCGCATCTCTTCCATCTGGTCCCGCAAAGCAACAACGGTGTGTTGAAGTTGGCTGGCCTCCTGATGGCCGTTGACAATCGCCTCCTGAACAGCCACCTGCTTCTGGTGTTGCAGGGCATCCAGATTGTCACGCATGGCGCGGATGGTCTCTTTGAACGACTCAATTTCGAGGGAAAAACCTGCTACGGTTTGCTGGATGGCACTGGTTTTGTCGTGACGAACAGTTTCCAGCTCATCACGAACAGCGGCAACGGTCTGTTGCAACAGGGTGATCTCCCCCTGGGTGGCCGCTGCCACATTCTGAATGCCACGCTGTTTTTCATACACCATCTCTTCCAGTTGGTCGCGCATGGCCATCACTGTCTGTCGCAACAGCTGGATCTCTGCCTCTGGAGTATGGGTTTGGTTGTGGTCGGTGGTGACTGGTCGCACGGTCGGCGTCTGCATGGTTCCCCCTGGCCTGTCCGGTCAAGCAATGGGCATCATTCTGTACATCATTGAAAAAAATCAATTCCCCCACGGGCAGGCACTCTAGCAGATGTCCATTTAATCTGCAAAGGAACGAATCATGAAGGATTACCGGGTAATTTTTTTGTATGCTGCCAAATGCATGGCATGCCTTTTGGGGTGGACGGCCGGCGCGTCGGCTCGAGGAGAAGGGGGCTCAACCGGCTCGGGTAGAGATTGGAGTGCGGGTTGAGCCGCCTTGGCAGCCTGAGCCCGCATCTGCTCCGATACGGTTGCTCGAATCCGTCTCAGCACAACCTCTCGCGGCTCCCTCGGACGGAAGGGTTGTGAGGATTCCAATTCCATCGGCGGGCTGTATTGTGGTACGCTGGGTACCGTTGGTGGTGGTGACGCGACAACGGCAGTGAAAGCGGCAAGCAACCCGCTCTCCTTCTCCGCTGCGGAGAGCGGAATGGGCTCTATCCCCGTTTTTTTGCGGAGGGTGTGCAGCAATTCCAGCCAGGGATCCGACGATGTCTGCGCCATGGCAATCATCCCATCCTTCCGTTGTGTCGGGGACCATTTCCAAGACGGTTGTCAGGGCGGACAGGGTACCCTGCCCGTTTCGACAACCACCAACTCGACTGTAACCCTTTTCAAGGCTGGGTGCAATCCGGGTTTTGCTTTGTACCGCCAGCCCCGCTGTTTTTGTTCCCGCTTTTTTCTCCTGGAGGAGACCGTATGCAGACTGCCAATTCTGTTCGCAGTGAGATTCGTTTGTACAATTCTGGCATTCAAAAACGCTCTTTCCTTTGGACAGAGTCGTTGCGTACCGGAAATGAGACCATCGACCGTCAACACCAGGGCATCTACGAATCTTTTCGAGGGATCAGTCAACTGTTGGAAATGCCGGAGGTCAACATCAATTATTGGTTCAGCATGGTTATACGCCAAACAAAAGATTATGTGCTGACCCATTTTTCCGATGAAGAGCGGTTGTTGATGGAGACCCATTATCCCGAATTCCAGGCTCATAAACTCATGCATATAGAGATTATTGAGACTCTGAAAAGACACCAGGCCGCCATCAAACAACTCAAAACGGACGAAGAAAAGATTGTGGAAGCCCGAAGCCTGCTCCAATTTTTTAATGAATGGCTGGATACCCATATTCTGGTCGAAGACACAAAATATGTCGCGTTCATGAACCGAACCTCCTGAGTCTGGCCCAATTTTTCAGCTTGGTCCGGCAAAGTGCAGGAGCGTCGCCTTGTGTGCGCTGCGTGGTTGCGATGCTCTTGCAAACAGAAAAGCCCCCACGACTCCAAGAGTCATGGGGGCTTTTCTGATTTGGTTGCGGGAGGAGGATTTGAACCTCCGACCTTCGGGTTATGAGCCCGACGAGCTACCGGACTGCTCCATCCCGCGCCATCTGGTGATATAAAAAAAACTTCCTGGCAGTGTCCTACTTTCCCACATCTTGAGATGCAGTATCATCGGCGCAGAGGGTCTTAACTACCGAGTTCGGGATGGGATCGGGTGTGACTCCCTCGCTATGG
>PEAG01000133.1 GCA_002753505.1 Magnetococcales bacterium HCHbin5
GTCTTTGACGTATTTCATTGATATTGATCAGATAATAATCGATCTCAATGCATGCGACTGACTACGGGTCAGGGAGTGACGGCGAGCAGACGAAAGGCTTCCTCCTGGAATGGCGTGATTCGGGAGAGCATGTGGAACGGGGCGTTGGCTGCTGCCTCCCACTGAGCGCGCACGGTATTGCGAGTCAGGGTTGCCAATTGCTCAAGCAGAGTCCGGAAGCTTTGCAAGGGGTGGCCGGAGGTGGATTGCCTGGTTCCGGTTTTGGCCAGAGCGGATTCGGATGGTTTGACTGGCAAAACAGGATCCTCGGGAAGCAAGGGAGATTCGTCGGTGAACAGGAGAGGTTTGAGTCGGCGTCGCATTTCCCATTCCACCAGATAGGCCAGCATGCACAGGAAGACATGCGCCCGGATCCGGTCGGAGCGAAAATGAAAGATGGGACGGATATCCAGGGCGCTTTTGAGATGACGGAAAGCCCGTTCCACCTGGGCAAGGGATTTGTAGTGGCGAATGGTCTCGGCGGTACCGGCTTGCTCCTTGTCGAGATTGGTCCGCAGCACATAGATTCCATCCAGCGCGGATTCCTCGTCGATGACATCCTGTTTGCGTGACCAGGCGAATCGACCCTGGGCAATCTCCAGGGAAAAATAGCGAGCGATCTTGAGTCTGCGCAGGATCCGATCCGCTTGTTTGCTGATCGCGTCGCAGTCAGCAAGAGATCCCGCCTCCATCTTTTGCCGCACCTCTTCGAGTCCACGTTCCGCCACGGCCAACAGTTCCCGACGACTGCGGTGCTGATCCTCGGCCAGAAACGGATTGCGACACACCATAAGTCGCTCGCCAGGAAAATCGGGAGAGGTGATTTCAGCGAAATTTCTTTCGTCAAAAAGGGTTGGCCAGGTTTTTTGCTGGGCCAAACGACGGATGGTCGTATGGCGCAATGCCGTAATCCACTGAAATCCGGCAGGCTTGAGATCGGTGTCGATGCGTGCCTGGGTGATCATGCCGCGATCACCGACGACGATGATCCGTTTGAGACCGAAGCGATTTTTCAGCGATTCCACCTGAGCGGACAACGCCTTGGGGTCGCCAGTGGCCCCGGGAAATACCTCCACGGCCAACGGACGCCCCTCCCGATCCGTCAACAGACCAATTTCGATCTGCATCCGATCCGGGCGATGGTCGCGGGAATAGCCGAATTCCGCCAGTTCGCATTGCCGACCTTCCAGATAGGTGGATGTCAAGTCGAACAACACCATCGCGCCATCCTGAAGATGTTGTTTCACCATCTGTTTTTGGATACGGTCCTGCTGTCCGGACAGCCAGTCCAGTGCCTGATAGAGTTCCTCTTTTTTGGCATCCGCGACCTGGAAGACATCCCCCAAGGTCGAGGCGTTGAACAGGCGATGCGTGGCCAGTTTCGACACCGGTTCCAAAATCCGTTGCGCGATCATCGCCAAAATCAGGTTTCGATGGCGAACTGGCGCTCGTCCGCCGAGCAGGGATGTCAGACCAAGCGACTTCATGACACCGGCCACGGCAGCCACATGACCGTGTGGCAAGGATTGCTCGATGCTCATGGCGGACTCGGCGGGGATCATTCGTCCGCCCTTGAGCACAACGCGAATGGCCTCAATCACCTCGTCCGACAGACCTGTCAGGTTGCCGAGCGTGCGTTTCTTGACCTTGCCATCCTCACGGTAACATTCCCGCAACAGGACGGTGGGATGAGACTTGCGATTGGGAACTCGTTCGATATGCATGGGTATGAATCATACTGCGTACATACTTACAATGCAAGGAAAAATTTTATTCATACATGACTACATTTTTTCACTCAAATCGAACCTATCTCGTTGATTTTTTTGGGCTGGAAAGTATTTCTCAAGTAGAAAGTCCGGACATAAGCGGCAGCCTCCACCATAGCATCATCCATGACTCCCATTCCCAGGTCTGCAAATAGTAGAGGGGTTCCCTTTTCGTAAATAACGCTTTTTCTCCAAGCTTCCATGCTGGACAGATAAACCCAGATTTTCCATTAGACGGTTTTGGCTGCGGGTACGATGTCCGGATGGATAGATGCATTGACCCAAAGCCCTGTAAACCAGGCTCGTTTTCGTCGAGGGACCGACAGAGCTAGTATCTAATTGCAATAATAGACGCTATTAAATTGCGCCAAAATGGTATACACTCCTGGACAGGAGGTGAGCCATGTCCAGGAAAGCCAGGATCATTACATGCAGTGAAGAGGACCGCATTCAACTCGATGCTTTGGTGCATAGCCGCACATCCGAAGCTCGGCTTGTTGAGCGCGCAAAAATGGTAATGGCGTGTCTTGAAGGAGAACCTGTTCAAGATATCGCTCAACGATTTCAGACGCGTCCCAATACAGTGATCGACTGGAGAGACCGATTTGCCGCCAACGGTGTGGATGGACTGTTTGATGAACCGCGTAGCGGTCGACCCGTCATTCATGGTGTAGAGTTTCGTGACCAGGTTTTGCAATTACTTGGAACACCGCCACCTGCCGGACAGGCTCATTGGGACGGACCTGCTCTTGCCAAAGTGCTTGATGTGCCTCCCGATGCAGTATGGCGCATGATGCGTAAAGAAGGGATTTGTCTGAGCCGACAGAGGAGTTGGTGTGTCAGTACCGACCCTGAATTTACCGCCAAAGCGGCTGACATTGTTGGCCTGTATTTGAACCCGCCTGAGAATGCACTGGTGTTTTGTGTCGACGAAAAACCCAGCATCCAGGCGTTGGAACGGAAAATTGGATATGTGGAAAGCAGTGACGGTAAGATCGTTCGTGGATACAAAAGTACCTACAAGAGGCACGGGACATTGACGTTGTTCGCGGCCCTGCAAGTTGCCACAGGAGCGATCAAAGCGCAAACTGCCGCATTGAAACGCCGCGTGGAGTTTCTTGAATTCATGGATCACGTGGTTGCGGATGTGCCAGAAGAGAAGGAGATCCATGTTATCGTGGACAATTATTGCATCCACAAGAAAAACCATGACTGGCTGACCAAACATCCGAATGTGACATTCCATTTTACCCCCACATCAGCCAGTTGGCTGAACATGGTGGAAATCTGGTTTGGAATTTTCACGCGCAAGGCCTTGAGGGGTGCGTCATTCAAAAACATAGAAGAACTGCGGGTAGCAATTGAGGCGTTCATCAGCGCCTATAGCCCGACAGCAAAACCCTTCGTGTGGCGTAAACGCGAAGTGAAAGGATCTCAGATCAGAGATACTATCGTTAATTTATGCAATTAGACAATAGATGTCCTCCCGCTTCCGATTCTGTTCCGATTCTCCGTTTCCGATTCAGGTGGATTTTGTTCCGATTCTCTTCCGATTCTCCTTGCCCGAATCGGAAGCGCCCAAATCCCTCAAATTCCCCTCAAAAACCCGCAAACCCTTGCCATCTCTAGCCTTAAACCGTCAATTTTCACTCAAAATCCAACAAAAATTCGCGAAAAAACCTATCAAAAGAAATGAAAATCCATCAAGAATCCTCAAAAAACCTCCAAAAAAATTGACGCTCCTCTTGACATACGCTTTCCCTCAACTAGCTGATCCTCTTCCAGTTTTCTGTTCCTTTTCTCTTCTTTCCGTTTCTCAAAACAACCGTCACCCCACAGTAGGCACCATGACCGACCGGTGGACAAACCGTGATGCGCCGGACCGCGCACCTTGCGCGCCCAGTTGGCACACGTTTGCGCCGGTTGGTTCGGTCGGAGTATCCTGTGGCCTTCGTCCTGGGCGAGACAGGGGGCGCAACAGGGAAAAGGAGGTGTGGATGTCACGGCGGCTATTGGTCCCGGAAGGGGAAATTCGATTGGAGTTCGTGCGGGCTTCGGGGCCGGGCGGGCAGAATGTCAACAAGGTGGCCACGGCGGTGCAACTGCGCTATGACGTGGCCAACTCCTCGATTCTTACCCCGGCGATCCGGGAACGCTTGCTGTGCCTGGCTGGAAGCCGCATGACGGACGAGGGCGTGTTGATCCTGGATGCCCGCCGCTTTCGGACCCAGGAACGCAACCGGCAGGACGCACTGGATCGGCTGGACCACCTGATCCGGCAGGCCATGGAAGAACCCATTTTGCGCAGGCCGACCCGTCCTTCTCGTGCGAGTCGAATGCGTCGCCTGGAGGCCAAGAGCCACCGGGCCGAGATCAAGAAAGGGCGGCGCGGGGTGTCGAATGGTGCCGAATAGAGCGTGAAGAGAATGGAGAAAAAAACCGACAAATAGGTTTTCAAAAACGAAAGGAGAATGACATGACAACTCATTTCAACGACCCGGTGGCGAGGGAAGTCTGGACCACACTCCGTGCGATCAATGACGCCTGGACCAAAGGCAACCCGGATGACCTGGTCAACCATTTCCATCCGAACATGGTGGCGATTGCGGCCACGGAGCGTCAGCGTCTGGATGGCGGACCGGCCTGCATTGCCAGTTGGAAACGGTTTGCCAACGCGGCCCGCATCCATCGCTGGGAAGAACGAGATCCGATCATTCACCTCTATGGCGAATCGGCGGTGGTGGCCTATTACTTCGACATGTCGTTCGAGATGGGCGGCCAAACCATCGAGATGGGCGGTCGGGACATGTTCTTCTTCGTGAAGGAAAACGGCAGGTGGCTGGCCGTGGCGGATCAGTTCTCCCCGTATCCGGCCTGATCCCCTTTGCCCAGGAGATCAAGGCATGACGAAATCGACCGCGCGCTACTGGAACCCTCTGACCCCGGAAATTCTGGCATCCTGGACCCCGCTTCCGGGGCTGGAAGGGATGGTCGAGGAACTCACCTTGAGCCTCGACCCGAAGTCAGGCGAATACACCCGCCTCACACGCTTTCTGCCCGGCGCGGACACGACCCGGTTCGGAGGGAAATCACACCCCTATCCCGAAGAGGTGTTCATCGTCAGTGGCCGACTCCACGACCAAGCGTTTGATCTATGGCTGGAGGCAGGTCATTACGCCAGTCGACCTCCCGGCGAACGGCATGGGCCATTCAGAACGGATGTCGGTTGCGTGGTTTTGGAGATCTCTTTCCCAATCGCATCGCTGCTGGTCCCTGATGGCGACCCAACCATTGAAAGAGATCTTCCAGCGTCCCCTGGTGGAGGAGATGGCGCGTCGGGTGCTGGCCAATCATTCCGACTTGGATGCTGCAACCCTGGTCGAGGAAATCGTCGCCGATTTTCCCCAGCTTGAATTGATGGCCAGGGCGCGGCGCATGGCCGTGGCACTGCGGATCCATCTGCCCGCGCCTGTCCCGGAGGCGGTCGCCATCCTGCTTGTGAGCATGGGCGGGGACGATGGCAGCGGCGGTGTCGAAGGGTATGCGGGATTTCGACATTTGCCGTTCTTGAATTTTGTCGGGATGTATGGTTTGGATCACCCGGTCGTCGCCCTGGACGCTCTGGAACGCATGACCCGGTATTTCAGTGCCGAGTTCGACATTCGTCCCTTCATCCTCCATCATCCGGCGTTGACTTTGCCGCGCATGCAGGTGTGGGCGCGGGATGCGGATTGGCGACTGCGGCGTCTGGCTTCCGAAGGGTCGCGCCCGCGTCTGCCCTGGGGCGTGCGTCTGACACCTTTCATCCGGGATCCGTCTCCTTGTCTGGAGATCATCGAACCGCTCCACGCCGACCCGCACCCGGCGGTGCGACGGTCGGTGGCCAACCACCTCAACGATGTGGCCAAGGATCACCCGCGTGTGGCGGTGGCCACAGCCCGGCGTTGGCTGGAAAATGGCGAGAATGGCACCCGGTGGATCGTGCGGCATGCCCTGCGCACCCTGGTCAAACAGGGGAATCCAGAAGCTCTGGCCTTGCTGGGATTTTCCGGCTCGGAATCACCCGATACGCTTGCCTTCACCATCACGCCGCAACGGGTGATGATGGGAGAAGCGGTGACCTTCGTCGCCGAACTGCGTTGCCGGGAGGAGGCACTCCTCTCCATCGATTACGCCGTCCATCACCAGAAGAAGAACGGCTCCCTGGTTCCCAAGGTCTTCAAGCTCTCCCGCAAGCAAGTGACATCCAACGAGGTGATACGCATCGAAAAGAGCCACGCCATGCGGCCCATCACCACCCGCCGTTATTACCCCGGCCTGCACCGCATCGAGGTGCTGGTCAACGGCAAGGCGGTCTGTGGCGGGACATTCGAATTGGCGTTCCCGGAGAATCCCTGATTACAGCAGACGCAACTCCCCCGCCGCTTCCAGGGGAAACATGGGAGTCTGCGCCACGGTGGCACCGGAAC
>PEAG01000134.1 GCA_002753505.1 Magnetococcales bacterium HCHbin5
GCGATAACCCGGGTCACCATGACGGGCCAGAAATTGCCTGGCCCCCTGCTCGGTATCCTTAAAATCAACACCCATGATGGTAATGGGGGGGTGCCAACCGCCGCAAAGAGGGGGGGGTGGGGTGTCATCTATCCCACGCGCAAAATTTTTTACAATCCGCTATATGCCGTGAAAAGCCATCTCCTGTTTCCGTCTGACGCTGTCGATCAAACCGACATCACACCAGTTGTTTGACCCTCATTCAGAATGAGGGTATTCCGCTCATCGTCATCCGGCCTGGAAACCGCTTGGCTACCCTCGATTTGACCGAGAGGACCACCAAGGGTACGGATTTTTTCCGTACCCTTTTCGTCTGGATCAAGTTTCTCCGCAGCTTCTGCTGTGTTCATGATACCGATGGCCTGGCACACGTCGGCGGCCACGAACCACGGTTCGCCAGCACGATCAATCACCCGAACCTGCTGGCTCTCGAAACCTTCTGGTTGGCACGGTTCCTCTGTGTTCTGCCCGAAAAGATCCAACCAGCCCCCTGCGCGTTCGTCTGCCAGCGTTTGACGGGTGTAGGAAGGGCAGAGTACCACCCTGGCGGGAAAACGTCTCTACGCGCTTCCTGTTATATATGAACCGCTTCGGACAACATGACCGAAACCTGTCCCTTGGCTATCATGGCGGCCTGTTCGCCAACCAGGCAGTGAAGAGGAAAGGCCATACGTGTGATCCAGTCAGAAGGGCTTGCCTTCGTCAACGCGGCACCGCCAGAAATGCAGGTGTGGGCGGCGGTTTTGCGCCAAGCCGTCATTGACCTGGGAGTATCGGGGAAAAAGCGGGGAGCATTGGCATGGCTCCAGTCGCACATGGATGGGCCCGGGTCGCTCCTGTTCGTCTGCAACGTGCTGGATGTAGAGCCTGGGTATGTGCGCCGGCTGGCCATGCAGAGGGGGCCGCCGTCCATGGCAGCAGAAAATAGGCTTACGTCCTGGGGAAAATCTTTCTGCTCAGTTCCTCGCTCAGGGATGAGAATGCAGACTTGAAACGCAAGCTTGCGTTCCCATCCGTCCATAATTTCAATGGATCGGTTGCTTTTTCAAGAAACCGTCGAGTCTCTCCCATCCTGATGGATGCGGCCTCGATCACCGCTCCAATGCCGTTCAGGAACGGGACCAACTCGTCAGCCATAATGCCCCGGCCTTGTGCTTTCCGGTCGATGGCGAGTGATCGCAATTCCCACAAGAAAGATCGTGCATCCCCATAATAGGGGTGGCCAGAGACTTGGTGCTGCCACTGGTATAACTCTGGATGGCCCGTTTTTTCAGCGTTGGCAAGACGTTTTTTCTGCTTTTTGTTGGGTTTGACGGCGGTTTTCTTGGACATGGCTACTATTCTCCTTTTCGAGGATGGTTTGAAGGCTGGGTGCCGAAAAACCGATAGTAGACGGCGGGCTGATTCCGCTTGCGCGTGTTGTATTCGCCACACACCCAGCCATGAAACAGACACGCAAAGAGCGTACCCGGATTCAAGGCACAAAAATACCGCATGGTCTGACGGGTGCGGTATCCGCTACTATTGGGGTTTTCGACCCCGTTGCCAGCCAGAATGCACCAGAAGCGTTTCACCCGTCAAGGCATCATGTGTAACCTCGTTGATTTTTGACAGACAGATTTAACCACCCGCGTCAACTTGCCGACATCCCTAATACTGCCCCCGAGCGCGTTTCTGGCGGGTTTTGTCCTGGCGGGGCACCCTTTGACCTCTCCATGTGCGAAACGTGGCTCTGTGTGGCGGACAGCCAGGGAAGTGACACTCTACCGGTCAGTCTTTCCAGTCGGGGTGTCCGGGGTCCAGTGACGTGGCCAGGGGTGCATCACTCCTCCGGTGCTGTCGAACCCATCCACCTTGTAGGCGACCTTTCCAGGGAACAGGAAACCGGTGGCAATGTTCGAAGAGGTTCGATACAATGCAAATGGGTTCAACATGAATCAAGGGTATTCAACCCTGGGAGGAAGTCACCATGAGTACACCCACAAGAAAAATCACATCTTCTGATGTCGCCAACTATTTCCTCTCAATGGTGGACGATGATGCCGGAGATTTGGTCTCAAACCTGAAGTTGCAAAAGCTCGTCTATTATGCCCAGGGGTTCCACTTGGCCATGTTTGGTCGGCCACTCTTCGAGGAAGCCATCGAGGCATGGACACACGGACCTGTTGTCCCGTCACTTTACCACGGGTTCAAACAGTACGGACCTGGACCAATCCCCCGGCCAGAAGAGATGGATTTTGGTCTGTTCCCGGAGGAGTTACGCAGGTTCCTGGATGAAGTCTACAACGTTTACGGGCAGTATGACGCATGGAAATTGCGCAACATGACCCATGAAGAGCCTCCTTGGCGGGAAACGTATGACCGGGGGGTTGGTGGTGTTATTTCCACCAGTGCCATGGCAGACTACTTCAAAACGCAACTGCAATAGCCTTTCCTCGCATGACCGGTACATTCAAACGGCGCGACAATCAGGGAGGGAAGATCAAGCCACCACCCCAGGGGTCTGGCTCAATCCTCCAGGAGAAGCCGGTTTTTTCCCTGATTCATTTGCAGTCCAACTATGACCTGGACAAATGCACCCAAGCAGAGAAGGCATCCTTTGCAGACAAGTTGTATCGCCTTTCCAGAATGACATGGGGAGAGATTCGGGTTGCCCACCGCCACGGTCTCGGCTTTGAAACGATCGCCAGAACCTCTATCAAGGCCGGAATCCCAGATGTCATTACACCTGATGTTCGAATAATAGCCTTCCGATTTCACGAGAAAGCCCCCATGGTCGGGTTTCATCAAGGCGGCACCGTGGTATTTCATGTGGTATGGCTGGACCGAGGCTTCACCCTGTACGAGCACGGGTAATCCGATCAATGCGCCAGACTGCTCCATCCTTGCCCTCCTAACAAGAACAGCCCCCTCCCGTGATCGCACATGCCTGGGAGATAGAATCTGCCACATGGACGGCATCCCGTTGGCCTTGCTGGAGGGGAGTATGGCCAAACGCACAGCACAGCATAGCAATAACAACAAGTTACGATGATGGTGGAGAACCGAGAGTGAAGAAATGCTAATCTACAAGTCGGACAAATTCGCGCCTGCGCACCCGCGCGACCTTCAGCCATCATCCTCTGGCGGGATGGTCGGCTTGCCCCACCGGATGCGTCGCCGGGCAGCCCTTTCACACGGGCAAAGGGCACCTTGCAGCGATCCAACGCCTCTCAGCATGGCAACCGCATTGAGCAAAACAATCGCCTCGTCAATTCGGTAGTCACCGTTGCACTTAAGCCCTATTTGCAGGATCTGGTCGAGAAGTGATGGTGCATCCGTTGCCTGCTCCAAATCAATTTCGTACCCTGAATGGGTGTGTCGTATAACCAACGTCGCTGGATCAAACTCCCAGGAACGATGCCTGATAGGAACTTGGCCGTGACCGAGAATCTCGTCAAATTTTTTGCACTGGCGGCGCAATTCATCCGCCGTCACACTTGTTTTCCCGTTGTCAAAAGCCATCAAGCGCGCATCGTCCAGCGTAACCATGCCTGTCGTCATCGTGGGTTCTCCCATAAAAACCGTCCTTCCCAGGTGCATACTTGGTCTCGCCGCTTTAGCTGCGTGACCCTGCGTATGCCAACGGCAAATGTTGCCACATCCGCATCCAACGCGATCAGTTCAACGTCCGGTCTGGACATGGCCATGATCAACCCACAATGATCCACCCGGATAATCGGCCCGGTTTGGTGGCACCCGAAAGTTTGTTCCAGGGACCAGCCTAGGGAATGCGCGTCAGTCACCCACTTGTCACAGAACGTCGCCGCCGCTGATTGGATGGCCCTCCAGCGTTGCGGTGGAATGTCAGACGGTGCCCGCATAGCGAAGATCCTTGACAAACCTTCTGCCCATTCCAACGGGCGACCGCCAGCAAACTCGCAGACGGTCGCCCGGCCCTGGAAAGCATCCTCGTCCAGGTCGGTGCCTTGGGTGGCGGATTGCTGGCCCGCCAGGGTGAAGGCATCAACTCCCCAATCCTCCATTGCCGCAGGTTCGGGTGTCGGTGCCGTCGGTGCCGTCGTGGCGGTCTCCGGTGGCGGGGTCGATGTCTCCTGGGTAGTGCCCTGCACGGTGGCCACCCCCTGCCGCAGCAACTCCACCAACGCGGCCTTGTGCTCCCGGATCAATGCCCTTGCCGCCGGGGTGATGGCCTCCCTCGGCACAACCCGCAGGGTATCCCCGACCAGGGAAAGACTCAGACCGGCCTGTTGCAAATCCTCAAAGATTTGTCGTGTGCCCATGGTCAGAAGTCCTCATAGTCGGGTTCAGAGTCGTTTTGCTCATTTGTTGTCCCATGTGTCCCATATGTCCCAACCTCATCTAAACCACTGGATTCATTGTTTTTAGGTTGGGACATCCCCTTGTCCCATCCTTGTCCCATTGTCCCAACGTGAAGCAATTCAGGTTGGGATACATGGGACATATGGGACATATGAGACACATGGGACACATGGGACACGCTTTTTTCACCACTACTACCCGTCTCCATGTCCCCACCAGAAGAATAATCACCCTCTTTACAGGAAGGTTTGTTCTCCTCTGGTAGGGTGTGAGCAGCGATAGAGTACCGGGTTGCGTTGCGTGGTCCTGATTTGATCAAGATCCCCCGTTCCACCATGCGATACAGAGTTTTTCGTATGCTTTCCGGGTCTTTAGCCGTTGAATCAGCTATCTCCTGGCGGGACATGGAATATCCATGCGCTTTCAATGCGTCGATGATCGGTTGCTGCGCTTCTGAAATGTCCAGCGTGGCCGCCGTCGCAGCATCCAAGGCGGTCCACGCGCCAGACTCCCGGTCCCAGTCCAGAGTCAATGGCTCGTCATCAATCAGGTCACGGCCAGAACGATGCAGGGTCAACGCCTTGCTGCCAGTCTTCCTGGTCAAGATCAACGTGCCGTCCACGCCACCAGCAAGACCGGTTGTGCCTGACAACGTGTCCGTCGGGTCGTCTGAACCCGCCTTGCGCAAATGGTGAACAAGGATGACGGTGATTCCGTGCCGCTCCGACAACTCCTTGAATGCCGACACCGCCGCGTAGTCTTCGGCGTAGATGTCGCCATTCTTCGCCCTGGGGGGTTTGATTCGGGCAAGGGTATCGATGATAATCAGCTTGGTGCCTGCGTGGTCAGTCAGCCACTCGTCCAGTTGCTCGACGCACCCTTGTCCAATCCGTGGCCAAAGGGTCGTGAAATGCAGGTCGTCGGTCGGTTCCTGCCGCAAAATCTGCTTGACACGCTTCCAAAGCCGCCGGTCGTGGTCCTCCAGGCTGATATAAAGGGCCATGCCTTTCGTCGAAGGGAGCGTTCCGAATACCCGCAGGCCATATGCGATACACAACAACAGATGTAGAGAGAGCCATGATTTACCAACTTTAGGTTTGCCGCCAAGAATGTAAACGCCTTGCGTCAACATCCCGAACACCAAAAAGGCAACATCCTCGAATTGCCGTTGCATCAGCTCCCGCAGGGAATAAGTGACTGGCTTCTTGTCCTGAGGGGCTGTCTGCGTCGCTGTCTCCGGCTCCACCCGCCTGGCGTTGGCCAACTGCCGGGCAAGCTCCTCTGGTCCCAGCAGGCAAAACAGGTCATTGGTGTCTTTCTGGTCCGGTTGCCGGTTGGGTCCGAAATCTGGCTCAAACAACCGACCACCAACAGCCCGCGCCGCAGCGACAGCGTACCGGTTTGGCTTCCCATTCGGCAGCAGGTCGGCCAAAACGCAGACGTCTGCCGCCGGGTAAAGCTCCCGCAGCATCCTGGCAACTGCGGGCAAATTACTGTCCATCAGTGCCGCAACGCCAAACGAGCCAGGAACCGCCTGTACCGGGCTTGAGGCTGTGCCCACGCCTTCCCCCAGCCAGAAGGTGATTCCTGCCCCATCACCATCTGGCATGGGCTGTGTTGCCCACCATCCGCCCTTGGTCGTTCCGTGGGCCAGGAAACTTTTGCGGCCTTCGCCGTCGATCATCTCGATGGACGCGATGACCCCGTTCACCGTGACCGGAGCGATCAAAACCGTCTCGCCCTGGAGGGGTCCGGCTTTGCCTTTAGGAGCCTAGCCAAAATAAGTTGAACATTCGTTAAATTTCGTGCATCATTTCTGCATGGACGCAATGGAGATAATTGAAGACAAATACCGTGTGCTTTCGGGCCGTCTTGACG
>PEAG01000135.1 GCA_002753505.1 Magnetococcales bacterium HCHbin5
AGGAACTGGAGAGACTGGCAATCGAGCGCGACCAATTTCATGGGGAGTGGAACTATCGGTTGATGCCAAGAGAACGCCCACCCGAATCATGAAATGTTCAACTTATTTTGGCTAGGATCCTAACTATGGGACCATGACTGTCAATGCGGCGGGGGATATCAACGGGGATGGTTTTGCTGACCTGATGATTGGAGCTTCTTCCGCCAACAGCAGTACAGGTGCCAGTTACATCGTCTTTGGCAGCAACTCCACCGGTGCGGTTACCTTCCTCGGCACCGGCGGGGCTGACACCCTGGATGCTGGTACCTCCGCAGCAGAATGTTTTGTCTCCGGCGGTGGCAACGATACCATGACCGGCGGGGGTGGCGCGGATGTTTTCCATGGCGGCGAAGGCAACGACATCATCATCGTTTCCGATTTGACTTTTCAGTTGGCGGATGGTGGCACGGGAATCGATACCCTGGCGTTGTCTGGCTCTGGGATCACCCTCACCCTGTCTGCGCTGCGCGGCAAAATCGAAGAGATTGAAGCCATCGACCTCACCGGCAGCGGCAACAATACGTTGGTACTGACGGCGTTGGATATATTGAATTTGTCAGACGCCAGTAATGCGTTGAGGGTGGATGGAGATGCAGGGGATGCCGTAAATGCAGGTGTTGGTTGGACGGATGGTGGTATCAGCGGTGGGTATCATGTCTACACGCAAGGACAGGCCGTGTTGAATGTAGCGACGGCAGTCACATTTGTGGGCATGCTGGCACCTGTCAGTGTCATTGCTCTGTCCAGCCTCGATGGAAGTACGGGAAGCCGCCTTGAAGGTGTTGCGGCATACGATCGGTCTGGCTGGTCAGTCAGTTTGGCGGGGGATGTTAACGGGGATGGCTTTGATGACCTGATCATTGGGGCATATGGGGCCGACTCGGATTCTGGTACCAGTTATGTGGTGTTTGGCAATGCGTCTGGTTTTGGCTCTGCCCTCAATCTCTCCAGCCTGGATGGAACCACAGGCTTCCGTTTGGATGGCGCAGCAGTGGGTGACAGGTTGGGCATATCGGTCAGTTTGGCGGGGGATGTCAACGGGGATGGCTTTGGTGACCTGATTGTGGGGGCGGACCGGGCCGACCAAAGTGCTTCCAACTCAGGTTCCAGCTACGTGATATTTGGGAAGGCATCTGGTTTTGGCCCTGCTATCGCTCTCTCCAGCCTGGATGGCAGTTCCGGCTTCCGTCTGGATGGTGCGACGGCCATTGACCGGTTTGGCATGTCGGTCAGTTCGGCAGGAGATGTCAACGGCGATGGTTTCGATGATCTGATTGTCGGTGCCGGAGGTGTTGATTCCAATGGTGTTACCGATGCTGGTTCCTGTTATGTTTTATTTGGGCAGGCCTCTGGATTTGGTTCCGCCATCAATCTTTCCAGCCTTAACGGAAGTGTTGGTTTTCGTTTGGATGGTGTAGCGTTGGGTGACTGCCTGGGACAATCGGTCAGTTTGGTGGGAGATGTCAACGGGGATGGTTTCGGCGATCTGATCGTAGGGGCATCCAATGCTGACCCCAATGGCCTCAATTCTGGTGCCAGTTACGTGGTATTTGGCAAAGCGTCTGGTTTTGGCTCTGCCATCAACCTTTCCAGCCTGGATGGCAACTCTGGATTTCGTTTGGATGGCGTGGCGGCTGGTGACTATTCGGGCCGATCCGTCAGTTCGGCGGGGGATGTCAACGGGGATGGTTTTGATGACCTGATTGTGGGGGCGAGCTGGGCTGATCCGAATGGCCTCAATTCTGGTGCCAGCTATGTGGTTTTTGGCAAAGCATCTGGTTTCAGCTCTGCCATCAATCTTTCCAGCCTGGATGGCAATATCGGTTTCCGTCTGGATGGTGGGGCAGCGAATGACGGGTCGAGCAGATCTGTCAGCTCGGCAGGAGATGTCAATGGGGATGGTTTTGGTGACCTGATTGTGGGGGCAGATGGTGCCGACCCAAATGGTTCTTTCTCTGGATCCAGCTATGTGATTTTTGGCAAGGCATCTGGTTTCAGCTCTGTCATCAATCTTTCCAGCCTGGATGGATATTCCGGATTTCGTCTGGATGGTGTGGCGGCGTATGACTATTCGGGTGTGTCGGTCAGTTCAGCAGGGGATGTCGACGGTGATGGCTTTGACGATCTGATTGTTGGAGCATATGGGGTTCCAAATGGCCTGTATTTTGGTGCCAGCTATGTCATTTTTGGAAGCGACCTTACTGGCGCAGTCACCTTTCTCGGTACCAGCGGAGCAGACACCCTGAGCGCAGGCACATCCGCAGCAGAACGCTTTGTCGCTGGCCAAGGCGACGACACCATGACCGGCGGGGGTGGTGCGGATGTTTTCCATGGCGGCGAAGGCAATGACACCATCATTGTTTCCGACCTGACTTTCCAGTTGGTGGACGGCGGTAGCGGAACTGATACGTTGGCGTTGTCTGGTGCAGGAATCACTTTGACACTGGCCAGTGTGCGTGGCCACATCGAATCCATTGAAAAGATCGACCTCACCGGCAGCGGCAACAATACGCTGGTTCTGACGGCGTTGGATGTGTTGAATGTATCGGATTCCAGCAATACGCTGATTGTAGAAGGAGATACCGGAGACAGCATCGATGCGGGGGTGGGGTGGGTGGATGCCGGCATCAACGGTGGTTATCACGTGTATACGCTGGGACAAGCGGTTTTGAACGTGGCAACCTCCGTCTATGGGTTGGACACGACGGCAGAACTCCCCTCTCTGTCTCTGGCGCAGGATACCGGAGGCAGTACCAGCGACATGATCACCAGCAACGGCCAGATCGCCGTTACTGGCCTGGAGACGGGTGCAACCTGGCAGTACAGCCTGGACAATGGCAGCACCTGGACGACCGGCTCCGGGACGAGCGTGACGATCAGCGGAGAGGGTTCTCATTCCGTGATTGTCCGGCAGACGGACCTGGCAGGAAATATGAGTGCCAACTCTGGCACGTTGAGCTTCACGTTGGACACAACCGCCCCGCTCTTTGCGCAGGAGCCGTTCACGACCACGCATACCGATTATGGTACGGGGGCAGCCCCCTTCTCTGTCACCACAGCCGATTTCAACGGGGATGGCAACCAGGATCTGCTGACGGCCAATTTTTCCGCTGCCAGCCTCTCCATGATGCTGGGCAATGGTGATGGCACTTTTCAGACCGCGCTCGCCATTGGGGTTGGAACGCAACCCAATGGTGTCACGACGGCAGATTTTAACGGGGATGGCAAGGCCGACATTTTGGCGGAAAATTTTGGTGACGGCACCGTTTCCGTGCTGCTGGGCAATGGAGACGGCTCATTCCAGGCCAGAACCGACATCTCTGTTGGCAATTCCCCGGAGTCTGTCAAAGCCGCAGACGTCAACGGGGATGGCAAGGCGGATATTCTGGCATCCAATGGGGGCGATAACACTGTCAGCGTGTTGCTGGGCAATGGGGATGGAACCTTTCAGGCCAAGGTTGATTATGGCACGGGAGTGTATCCGGTCTCTCTTGCGACGGCGGATGTCAACGGGGACGGCAAATGGGATCTGCTGACGGCCAACATGAACAGCAACACCGTTTCCGTGTTGCTGGGCAATGGCGATGGGACATTTCAAACCATGCTCAGTTATGGCGCAGGAGTAAACCCGCGCGCCATCACCTCTGCAGACGTCAACGGGGATGGCAAGGCCGATATTCTGGTCACCAATTTTGGTGGCGATACTGTTTCCGTGCTGCTGGGTAATGGAGACGGCACCTTTTTGACCAAGGTCGATTACAACACCGGAGGACAACCCAATGCCATTGGGACAATGGATCTCGATGGGAACGGCACTATCGATGTTCTGACGGCCAATTATGGCAGCAATACCCTCTCTGTGCTGCTGGGTAATGGGGACGGGACATTGCAGAGCAAGGTGGATTACAGTGTTGCTGTACAGCCATTTGCTGTCGCGACGGCAGATGTCAATGGAGACGGCAAGTTTGATGCGTTGTTGAGCAACGCAGGCAGCGACACTGTTTCTGTGCTGGTAAACCAATCCATCTATTTGAGTCTGGCTTCAGCGGACGATACCGGCATTTCCAGCTCGGACCATCTTACCTATGGGAGCTCCGCCTTGACCATCCACGGAGGTGGCGGTGAGATCGGTGCAACCCTGGCCCTGTTTGACGATGCAGACAACAACGGCCTGCAGGATGTTGGCGAAACCTTGTTGGCCAGCATGGTGGTCACGGGCACTGCCTGGAGTACCGATATTGCCCTCTCCATGGAGGGGATACACCATGTGCGGGCCATCCAGACCGATGTGGCGGGCAATACAGGCACGGCCTCCGGTGTGTTGGACATCACGGTGGACACCACCGCCCCGACGCTTACCTCCAGCACCCCGGCGGACAATGCCACCGGGGTTGCAGCCAGCAGCAACATTGTCCTGACCTTCAGCGAAAATGTGGTGGCTGGCACGGGCAATATTATCATCAGCAATGTCAGTAATGGCGGGACGGATACCAGAACGATTGCCGCAGGAGATGCGACCCAGGTAACCATCAGCGGCAACAACGTCACCATCAACCCGATGGCAGATCTCTCCCCAGGCTATATGTACTACGTACAAATCGATAGTGGTGCGATCCGGGACACGGTTGGAAACAGCTATGCGGGTATCACGGATACCACCACTCTGGATTTTTGTCCCGGAGTTGACCCCCTGGTGTTGGATCTGGATGGTAACGGCATCCACCTGACTGCCAAAGAGGCTGGTACCCGCTTCGATATGAATGGCGACGGCATCGCCGATGCTGTCGGATGGACGGGAACCGGAGATGGTTTGCTCGTCCTGGACCAGAATGGCAACGAACGCATCGACAGCATGCGAGAGGTCATATCCGAACAGGCCATTCCAACAGCCACCTCCAGTCTGGCCGCTCTGATCACCTTGGACAGCAACCATGATGGCAAAATTGACATCAATGATGATGCCTTCATCCACTTGCAAGTATGGGTGGATGCCAATCAGGATGGCGTTTCCATTGCTCAGGAGTTGTACTCTTTGTCGCAGTTGGGCATCGACAGTTTGGGTTTGACATTGGACAAAATCGGCGCATCCGCCATGAATGGCAATACGATCACCGGTTTTGCCACTGTGGGTTATTCCGACGGCCACCAGGGAATCATGGCAGAGGTGCAATTGGATTTTGAGGTGACCAAACAGGCAACAATACCCGCCCAGGAGAGCATAACCATTGCCGCATCGGCCAGTGATGTTTTGGATGATGGGACACGTGGTGATCAACTTGCCCATGAAGCCGACGCTTTGCTTCAGCAAGATGCAAACATTCCGGCGGGAATTGAAAGCCTGGAAAATACAAACTCTGACCGCAATGCTCAGGTTGAACAGCCAACTGTTCCGACTGATACAGGTGGAGATCAGCCTGACTATGGCTATTTGGCGGATATTCTCAACTGGGATGGTGTCGCTTTGGTTAAAGAGGGTGACACGATCAAGTTGGTTTCTGATGGTTCCTCCCTGGATCTGACCAATCTGCTGGCGAACCAGGCGATGGCGGATGTCAACAAGGTGGAGATGACGGGTGCTGGAAACAACACGTTAAATATCCATGATATTCTGGACTTTTCTGGCAGCGAATATCAATACCTGATCAAGGGAGATGCCGGAGATGTCGTCAATGTCCAGCATGCGATCGGTATGATGTTGGCTTCCAACACCACCGTTGAGGTCGATGGTGTCAGCCATACCACCGATGCAGAGGGTCATACGACGATCGGGGCCGATAGTTACACAGTCCACCAGTCAGCAGATGGTTTGCATACGTTGCTGGTGGATGGGGAAGTCGTCCTGAACTTTTTGAAGTGAGTAAGGTGTAGCTGGACACCTTGTCTTTGTGGAAGAGGGAAGCGACACAGCGGATTTTCCCGCAATGCACTTGCCCGGAACGAAACGCTTTTCCGTATGTCGATGCATGTTTCCGATGTTAATCGCCGTCTTGGCAAGGCCGGGTTGACCTGCCCTGGAGGAGCGAGTATGTTTCATGGAGAGCAGTCTTCCTGAGGATCCTAGCCAAAATAAGTTGAACATTTCATGATTCGGGTGGGCGTTCTCTTGGCATCAACCGATAGTTCCACTCCCCATGAAATTGGTCGCGCTCGATTGCCAGTCTCTCCAGTTCCT
>PEAG01000136.1 GCA_002753505.1 Magnetococcales bacterium HCHbin5
TGATTGGTGACGTGGCAATCGGTAACTTGCCAAACCGAGCCTACTCTTTTTCTACCCTGACAGCACCCCTTTCTGGCGTGCGATAATCATGGTCGGTGGACGAAACGATGATCAAGGCCTTTAAAAGAGTACAATCACGGTGAGCTATTTTACAACCGACATATTGTGGGACCAACTGACCACCGGGGTGGTGGCGGTGGATGGTGCGGACGTGGTGCGAGCCGTCAACAGCGCGGCAGAACGACTGCTGGGCCGAGGCCGGAGCCACCTGCTTGGCGTGCCACTGGCAACCCTGCTGCCCGGCCACCCGGTCGCCCTGGAACTGGTCCAACGAGCCCGCAATCTGACCATGCCATGCCGTGTCCGCACCGCCCAACTTTCTCCCTTTCCCGGCGTCCTGCTGTCGGTCTCCCTGACAGCCGTGCCACTGGAAGATCTCCAGGGCCAGGGGGTGGGGGTGCTGCTGCAACTGGAGGAGATGGGTACCCTGGAACGGATTGAAGAGGGTCAACGGCGGCACGATACCCTGGACTCCCTGGCAACACTGGCCATGACCGTCGCCCATGAGGTAAAAAATCCCCTGGCAGGCATCCGAGGGGTGGCACAACTGCTGGAGATGGAAGGGGGCGGGGAGTCGGTGACCACCGGCACCACCCTGATCTGCACCGAAGTGGACCGCATCAGCCGCCTGCTGGACTCCCTGCTGGGACTGGCAGACCGCCACTCAACCCCGGAAGAGGCCGTCAATATCCACGAAATTCTGGACCACGTCCTCCGATTGGTCCCCTGGGGCGAGATGCAGCTGCAAAAAGATTATGACCCCTCACTGCCCACCATCCGGGGCGACCGGGACCAGTTGATCCAGCTGTTCCTGAATCTGGTGCGCAACGCCCAGGATGCGGCGGGCGAGAGAGGTACGGTCTGCCTCCATAGCCGCATCTCAGCCCAGGTGCGCCTTGAACAGGGGCGGCGACAACGCCATATCATCGTCGAGGTGCGGGATAACGGCCCCGGCATCCCGGAATCGGTGCGCCAACGCATGTTTTTACCGTTCGTGACCAGCAAATCCAAAGGCACAGGCAGCGGATTGGGGTTGGCCATTGTGCAAAAAATTGTTCACGAGCATGGCGGAATGGTGGAGGTGACCGAGCAGGTGGGCCAAACCATTTTTCGCGTATTGTTGCCAGTGAGTGTGCCATGACCAACACCCCGCAGACCATTCTGGTGGCCGACGATGACCACGCCATGCGCTACGTGCTGGAACAGGCCCTGGGCCGCCAAGGCTATCGGGTCCGCTCCTTCGCCAGCGGCAAGGGATTGCTGGACGCAGTCGCGGAAGAGCCCGTGAAGCTGGTGATCACCGACATTGTGATGCCCACCGGCTCCGGCCTGGATCTGCTGCAAACCCTGCATGCCCGCCATCCTGAGCTGCCCGTCATCGTCATGACCGCCCAAAGCACCTTGAACCACGCGGTGCAAGCCTTTGAACGGGGTGCCTTTGAATACTTGGCCAAACCGTTTGATATTCGACGCATGATTGAACTGGTGGCCCAGGCACTGGAACGGACCCAGCCAGCGCGCGCACGCCCAACGGCCACCGAATTCAGCCGGTTTGGTGGCTTTGTGGGCCTCTCTCAGGCGATGCAGGAGCTGTTTCGAGCCATCGGTCGCCTCTCCAACTCGGAGATGACCGTGCTGATCCATGGCGAATCGGGTACCGGCAAAGAGCTGGTCGCCCGGGCCGTGCATGACCACTCCCCCCGCCGCCAGGGCCCCTTCGCTGCGATCAATATGGCCGCCATCCCCGCCAATTTGATCGAAAGCGAACTGTTCGGTCATGAAAAAGGTGCCTTTACCGGAGCCTTTGCCCGCCACCACGGCCATTTTGAACGGGCCAAAGGAGGCACCCTGTTTTTGGACGAAATCGGCGATATGCCCATGCAGGCCCAAACCCGCCTGCTGCGGGTGTTGCAAGGCGGAGCCTTCACCCGGGTGGGGGGAACCGAAACCCTGCACACCGACGTGCGCATCGTGGCAGCCACCCACCAACAGCTGCCGACCGCCATCGCGGAAGGCCGCTTTCGGGAGGATCTCTTCTACCGACTGAATGTGGTGCCCCTGTATGTGCCCTCCCTGCGCTCCCGTCGGGAGGATATTCCCCTGCTGGCAGACTATTTTCTGGCGCAGGCGGCGCAACGGGCAGGACTGCCCCCGAAACGACTGGCCGCCGACAGCCTGGAGGCATTGATGGCCTATGACTGGCCGGGCAACGTGCGGGAGCTGGAAAATTTAATCCATCGCCTCATGGTGCTGACCCCGCAGGAGCTGATTCAACAGCACCATTTAAACCTGCCCACGACCGGTTTGCCACGCGCTGCCGAACCCACAGGGTCGCTGTTTCCCCCCCATTCCATGGCAAAAACGACCGAATCGCACAGCCTGGAACAGGGGCTGAGCCAGTTTTTGGATAATTTTTTTGCCGGCCCGGACGGAAAAATATGCGACAACCTGCACGACATGGTGATCGGCCGTGTGGAAAAAGTGTTGTTTGCCAGAGTGTTGGCGGAAACATCCGGCAATCAGGTCATGGCGTCACGGCTGCTGGGGATCAATCGCAACACCCTGCGCAAAAAAATGCAGGAACTTGACGTGGAGGCAAAAAGATGAGAGCTTGAATCATTGACAGGGGGGGTGTTTTTTTCTAGCATGTGCGCAAGTCCCAGGTGGCTGTGATGGGGAAAGAGGATTCAACACCGGTGCGCAGCGGGGCAGCGGGGCAAGATGGGTCGGCACCGTCGGAGCTGCCGGACGCAAAACCGGTCCCGATATCCGAGCCTTCCGCCCAAACGGGTATGGGCCTGGGCATGCGGATGGCCACCGATATGGTGGTGGCAACAGTGATTGGCGCGGGGATGGGCTACTACCTGGATCAGTGGTTGGACAGCTCCCCCTGGATGACGTTGTTGTTTTTTTTGTTTGGGGCGGTGGCCGGTTTTCGTGCCGTCTACCGGGCTGCCAGCGGCTCCCGATAGGGGGTGCGGGCCTGAAAAAAAAACTTGAGCAACGGACTGTTTTTGGGCATTTTGGCCAGGAAAGGGGAAGACGACCTTGCTATTGACAACCACAGCGATCAGCGTAGAGGCGGCCCAGGCGGCGGCCGCGGCCGCACCCCGCATGGATCCCCTGCACCATTTTCAGGTGGTCAAGTATGTGCAGATGGCCCCCTTGGGGTTGGATATTTCTGTTTCCAACTCGGTAGTGTGGATGTGGATTTCGATAGCGGCGGTGTTTTTCTTTTTTCGCTATGCATTCCGGCAGCCTGCACTGGTTCCCGGTCGGCTGCAGAGCGTGGCGGAGGCGGGTTACCTGTTTATCCGTGGCATCGTGGATGAGAACATTGGCGCGGGGGGCAAGCCCTATTTTCCCATGGTGTTTACCCTCTTTTTCTTTGTATTGTTTTGCAACTGGACCGGCTTGATCCCGGGTTCATTCACGGCGACCTCACAGCTGATTGTGACCGCCACCCTGGCGTTGGGGATATTTTTTCTCTCCATTTTCCTGGGGTTTTACAAGCATGGCTTGAAATTTTTGGGATTTTTCGTGCCCTCGGGGCTGCCGGTGTTGTTGTTGCCGCTGATGGTTCCGATTGAGATCATCTCATTTTTGGCGCGTCCGGTTTCTCTGTCTGTGCGTTTGTTTGCCAATATGACGGCTGGGCATACGGTGTTGGGGGTGCTGTTCTTTTTTTCAGCCACGCTGCCCTGGATCGGTTCCTGGTTGCCGTTTGGGTTTTCAGTGGTGTTTACTGCGGTGGAAATTTTCATTGGATTTATCCAGGCGTATATTTTCACCATTTTGACGTGTGTGTACATTAACGATTCGTTGCATTTGCATCATTGAGATGTGTTGGGTGTAGCGCGTCACGTTTTAGCCTGCGAGAATCGCAAACTTGCTATTTTGTTAGGAGAGATGACACGATGGAAAGCCTACCTGCCTCCTTCATAGGTATGGGATTGGCCGCCGCAGGGCTGGCTGGTTCCGGGATTGGTTTGGGATTTATGTTTGGTAAAGCGATTGAGGCGTTTGCGCGTCAGCCGGGGGCCGAGGCGCAGCTCTCCAAGTATGTCTGGATCGGGGCGGCGTTTGTGGAGGCCATTGCGTTGTATGGCCTGGTGTTGGCCTTCATCATCATGGGTAAAGGTTGATCTCGATGATCTCAAGCGCATACGCTGCAACTGAGGGGCATGCCCAGTCTTCCGGGTTGCCGCAGTTTGACTCCAGCGTTTTTGCTTCGCAGATTTTCTGGACGGTTGTTTCATTCATGGTTTTGATGTATCTGCTGCAACGATATGTCATTCCGGCCATCAATGACATTTTGGACAGTCGTGGCAAGAAGATCAGCGAGGATCTGCAAAACGCGGAGAAGGCTCGCCAGGAGGCGGAGCGGGTATTGGCTGGCTATCGCGAGCAGGTGGAGCGCGCGCGACAGATGGCGTCGGCGACGTTGGAGGAGGCGCGTCTGGAGGCTTCTGCCATTCGGGAGCATGCCCTGGCGGATCTGACGGAGGAGCTGGCCAAGAAGAAGGCTTCCGCGGTCGAAGAGATTGAGCGGGTTCGTCAGAGGGCGATGGAGGAGGTGCGGGATGCTGCTGTGGAGATTGCCATGTTGGCCACAGAAAAGCTGATCGCCAAAACAGTCACCAAGGCGAAGGCAGAGGAGATGGTCAAGGGTGCGGTGGACCATCTGGAGCAGAACAAAGCCAGTTTGCACTGATGTTTTCGTCTACCTTGTCATGAATACGCGAAGGCCGGGCTCCCTTTGAGGGAGTTCGGCCTTTTGCCGTTACATTTTATTCCCTGTCCTCGTAGCTCAGCCGGATAGAGCAACGGATTCCTAATCCGTAGGCCGTGCGTTCAAATCGCGCCGGGGACACCATATTTTTCAAGTGTTTACGGCCACTCTCCAGGTGGCCGTTTTTGTTCCAGTACCCACATAGTACCCACCAGGGAAAATTCAGTACCCAGCACCCGGCCCCAGCATGGCCACCACTCCACCCGGCACCCCCCTGCCAAATGGTCATTCGTCGCCACCAACACCCTCTGATTACCGCCCGTCACGGACCGCCCGCAACCCCTCCTGGAGAACGACTGCGATCCGCTGTGCGGCCTGGATGGAGCCTGTCTCGACTGCCAATTGCTGGCCGGGAGCATTGGCGATTTCCTGTCGATCGACGCGGAATCTCTCGCTGTACCCACACACCAGCATTTCCAGCAACCGGTCTGAGTGTCGATGGATGGTTCCAACGAGTTTACCGTCCCAGTAAACCGGCTCCTCCCACCCATCCACAGCCCGCCGCCTGGCTTCGTCTTCGAGAGTCCCGGCGGCCACTTGCAAAGCCTCTGCCCAAGCCTGCTTGAATGCTAAGTTTTTTTGTCGAGCCTCGTAAATAGAACTTTTGTGCAACCCCGCAATCTTGACGGCAAACTTCACAGATCCGGTTTCTGCCAGAGTTTTCAGAAAGATTCGTCGCAGGGCATCCGCCATGAAGCTGCTCGCGTACGCGCGTGGGGGGGTCTGGAAACGTTGATCAGTCATCAAAAAAACCTCCTGTTGCAAAAATGTCACACTTAGCAAACCCAGACAATGCCGGTTCCGACCGGAACCCCTGGCGATTTGTGATCACCACACCGCCGGGTTGGGAATTTTGCCGGTGCCCGCCCGGTCCGAATCTCGAAGCTTGCGCCGCAGGTCGGGCAATTCGTCAGCCATGTTTTAAGGGTAGATTCCAGGCCGTCCATTTTGCGAATGTACGGCTCAGATTTGACAAGGCGGTAAATCTGCGCTCGATCATCATACATTTTTTTGCCCCCATAAAAGCCTTTGTTCACTTGCAAAAATCATGTCCCGGTGCAAGGTCTGCCGTGCCCTTGCCCGGCCTGCCTCGAAAATCGCCGCATCCGACGTCAGTTGCACCAGGGTTTTGCCTGGGTCGGCCAGACGCATCAACAGCCCCATACGGTCAAACCGCCCTTTTGGGTTGATCGAGTGAATGCCGAAAACCTCCCCGGTCGTCCAACCCAATTCAGCCGCTGTGGCCGCCCAACGGTCTGCGAACAATGCCGCCGCGTTCACGATGGCCAGCCATCGACGGAATTCAATGTCGGGTGGCCTCTTCATTGTGCAGATGGTGGCCAACC
>PEAG01000137.1 GCA_002753505.1 Magnetococcales bacterium HCHbin5
GCTGACGAAAGAAGATGGTCGGAGAGCCGTGTACGGGAAAACCGTACGCACGGTTCGATGAGGGGGTACTGGAAACGGGGCGAAAGCCACCGCGCCTGCACTCTACTCTACCGGAGCCCCATATGCACTAACATGATGAGCACGCCCATACTTTTTCTAATCTTTTCAAACTATTGCAGGGGTCTGGGGACCGTCACGGTCCCCAGTGGGGTGCAGGGGCAAAGCCCCTGCATGTAACGGGCGCGCTTTCCCATTTCTAATCTTTTCAAACTATTGCAGGGGTCTGGGGACCGTCACGGTCCCCAGTGGGGTGCAGGGGCAAAGCCCCTGCATGTAACGGGCGCGCTTTCCCAAAAGCCCATTTGCGCAGCAAATGGGCGCAGCGCGCCCAAAACGCCCCGCAGGGGCACTGCTGGAGGGCGGCAGCCCGACCGAGAGCTGGCCAAACAGGGGAGGGTTTGAAAAAAAACCGTTCCTGGCCTTGCATCAAACGAGAAGCTGAATATCCGAAGGTTCTGGTTTTTTATCCAAATATTTTCCACGACATAACCGTGCGAGTCGGGCTGCCGCCCTCCCAAGGTCGCCCCTGCGGGGCGGTTTTGGGCGCGTTGCGCCAATTTTCTGCGAAAATTGGCTTTGGGAAAACGCGCAGTTCAGCAGGGGCTCTGCCCCTGCACCCCGCTGGGGACCGTGACGGTCCCCAGCCCCCTGCAATCGTTTAAAGAAAGACCGCAATCATGTTAGCGCATATGGGGCTCTGCCCCTGCACCCCGCTGGGGACCGTGACGGTCCCCAGCCCCCTGCAATCGTTTAACAGAACCTTGTTCCCCTCCCTGCGCTTCACTCTTTCCGGATGCTCCAACCGGAGGCCGAGAGCTTTCCAGCAGGTGGCTGTGCAGTCGCACGGGAGGTTTTTGTTCGGCGTCAGCAAAAAAGGCAGGTGTGACATTTTTGAACGGCTGCAGTCAAAGTCCATTCGTTCAATAATGGATTATGGCAAATGGGTGACACTGTGGCATCCTTGCCACATTGGGGGGGTGGTATATAAATTTTGAATATTTTATCAATACTTTAATAAAAACTTATCCGCCCAAAAAACTTGGTACACCGATTGCTTTATTTAGTGGCAAGTGCAACGGTACGGCAGCAGAGTTCGGGTGGAAATTTAAGCGCAAGATGCGCCAACGTTTAGAAAAAATGCAGTGCGGTTCAATTTTTTTCTTGACGTTTTTTCATCGATCACTTATAACCCCTCTCAGCGGTATGTTGCAGTTAGGCAACAGGGTGTTGCAAAGAACACACACACTTTAAATTACGAGATAGAAGACTTCCGGGTAGTCCGGGGGTGCAGGTTCTCTCAAGACACAAGGAGAAGTTAGCAATGAAGAAGTCACTGGTTTTGGGTGCAGCCGCTTTGGCGACCCTCCTCATGGCCGCCCCCCAGAATTCCCAAGCGGGCGAAGTCAAAATGGGCGGAAACTATATGTTCCGCATGCAGGACAGCGATTCGAATCCCGGCACCACCACCGGCACCGCCGATGACACTCGCGCTTGGCACCATCGTTTGCAGTTGAACATGGATTTTATCCAGGACAAGACGACCCATGCCCACTTGGTTACCCGGGTGATGGATTCCCAGGTGGTTGAGGGTGCTGATTCCACCGGTCTGGGTCTGGGTGGTCAGATCACCACCTCGGCGAACTGGAACCTGCGCAAAGCTTGGTTGGAAACCGACATGTGGGGCGTCGGCGTGAAAGTGGGTAACATGCCCGTCTCCTTGAACGATGACATGTTGGTGAGCAGCAAGGATGATACCGGTTTCGGTGCCGTCATGCTCTCCAAGACCTTTGGTGATGTCTCCGTCGTGTTGGCGGATGTCCGGGCTCGTGAAGGTAACACGTCCGGCTATTCCGTCGCTGCCCAGTCCGCTTATGATGCTGCTGTTGCCGCCGTTGCCGCTGGCACGGAGACCGCCGCTCAGACCGCCCTCGCCGCCAACGGTCGTCCGACCGCCGGTTCCAACGAGGACAACGAGGATGTCTATGTGTTGGCCCTGTTCGGCAAGGTGGATCAGGTCAACTATGGCGTGACCGGTGCCTACTACAAGACCGGCGATTACAGCACGATCAGCTCTGCGGTGGGTACTGCGGGCAACGATGTGAGCGATGGCTGGGTTGCCTTGACCCTGAACACCGTGCTGGGTGGTGTCAATGTGACCGCTACTGGTATCTATGAGACTGGTATGAGCGGTATCAACGGGACGACCCGGAGCCAGGCTGATGCCTTTACCGGCATTGACACGACGGATGCTGCCGCCGTGGCCGCTGCGAAGTCGACCAACCGTTCGACCATTCAGGCTCGCAGATTGGATGACAGCGGTTTCTTGGGCTTCCTGCGTTTGGATGGTGATCTGCCGGTTTTGGCGCAGGGTGCCAAGTGGAATGCCTATGGTCTGTGGTCTGGTGAAGGCTTCACCAACATCACCAACGACGAGAAATACTATTCCGAGACCTGGGATATCGGTGGTCCCGGTGGTCCCGATCTGTTGAAGACCTGGGCTGTTGCAGCCGGTGGTTCGCAGTCTGAGAATATGCGGGCGGTTGGTGCCTCTGTGAGCGTGCCGGTTCAGGGTTGGACCATCAAACCCATGATCGACTATGCGCATGTGGAAGAGGACACGACCTTTGGTGGCAGCAATGCTGACTATCGCACCAGCTCGGCTTGGGGCGGTGGTTTGGCGGTCTCCACCAAGCTGAACGCGGCCACCACCTTTGGTGTGACCGGTATTGTTGTGGACCCGAACGATAAGGGTTCCAGCTCCCGTGACCTGGGCAGCATCGGCAACACCGACACCATGCATGTTGTTGAAGCACACCTGAAGATGACCTTCTAATTCTGCTGAATCAGTTGGTCGGTTGTACCCTGAAGAGGGGGCGGTTATCCGCCCCCTCTTTTTTTATGTAGCCGTCGCTTTTTTTTGCATCGTGTGTATACTTGTTCTTTGTTTAAACGGTGGCAAAGCAGATGCGTGCCCAACCCAAAAAAGGAGGTTGCAGGAGATGCCCCCCACATTTGAAGACAAGCTGTTGCTCTCTTCCCCTGATACGTTGGCATTGATTGATACCTTGGCCGCCCGTTTGTGTGCCGGAGGGGGGGAGGCCGACAACTGGGTGGTGATTGGTATTCGCCGTGGCGGTGCATTGGTGGCGCAACGGTTGTGGGAGCGATTGTCGCAACGGTTGGTACAGCGAATACCCATCGGTTTTTTGGATATCACCTTTTACCGGGATGATTTGGATACCATTGGCCCCAACCCGGTGGTTGGTGCGACCGATCTGCGGATGGACATCGATGATAAACGGATCATTCTGGTGGATGATGTGCTTTTCAGCGGCCGGACCATTCGGGCGGCCATGAATGCCCTGTTTGATTATGGTCGTCCAGAGCGGGTGGATCTGCTGGTGCTGGTGGATCGGGGGGGACGACAGTTGCCCATTCAGCCCGACCATGTTGGCCTGGTGGTGCAACCGGAGGAGGGGGAGTTTATTAAATTATTGGATACTGGAGAAGAGATGCACGTGGTGCGGCGCAAGATTCGGGAATAAAGGTTGCTCTGGCGGGCCGGACAACAGGCTATAACCTTAAAATAACGAGGCATATCAATGCGATCGGCAGGAAATCTCTGGACTCGTAAACATCTTTTGGGGATGGCCGGTTTGGCCCCGGAAGAGATTGACACCTTGTTGGATACGGCGGTTTCCCTGCGTGAGGTTAACCGGAGGGACATCAAGAAGGTACCGACCTTGCGGGGCAAGACGGTGATCAACCTTTTTTATGAAAATTCCACCCGCACCCGCACCTCGTTTGAGCTGGCTGGCAAGCGGATGTCGGCCGATGTGGTCAACATGTCGGTCGCCTCCAGTTCGGTCAAGAAGGGGGAGACCCTGCTGGACACGTTGGCCAATCTGCAAGCCATGAACCCGGATGTGGTGGTGATTCGCCATCCGGAGTCCGGGGTGCTGGAATTTTTGGCCAACAACCTGGATGCCGCTTTGGTCAATGCGGGGGATGGTCGACACGAACACCCGACCCAGGGGTTGTTGGATTTGCTGACCATTCAGGATCATCTGCCCTTGTTGGGGCAAAAATCGTTTGCGGGTTTGGTGGTGGCCATTTGTGGGGATGTATTGCACTCCCGGGTGGCCCGTTCCAACGCCATTGGTTTGAAAACCCTGGGGGCCACGGTGCGTTTTGTGGGGCCGGCCACCCTGATGCCTGCCCAGGCGGCGGAGGCGTTCGGGGTAACGGTCCATCATCGCCTGGAGGAGGGGTTGGCGGGGGCCCAGGTGGTGATGATGTTGCGGTTGCAAAATGAGCGGATGAACTCTTCCTATCTGCCCAGCGTGCGGGAGTATGCGGCGTTTTGGGGTTTGAACCGGGCCCGTTTAAAGTTGGCGGATCCCAATGCCATCGTCATGCATCCTGGTCCCATCAATCGGGGGGTGGAGATTGCTTCGGAGGTGGCTGATGATCCGGAGCGGTCGGTCATTTTGGAGCAGGTTGCCAATGGCCTGGCCGTGCGGATGGCGGTCCTCTATCTATTGTGTGGTGCCGGAGTGCGGAGGTGAGATGAATAGTCCGTTTGAGTTGGGGAGCGTGTTGATCAAAGGGGGGCGGGTGGTGGATCCGGCCAATGGTTTGGATGCGACGGCGGATCTGTTGGTGCTGGATGGGGTGATTCAGGCGGTGGGCCGATTGGAGGCTCCGGCCGGTTGTGCCGTTTTGTCGGCGGATGGGTTGGTGGTGGCTCCGGGTTTGGTGGATATGCATGTTCATCTGCGGGAGCCGGGTTATGAGTACAAGGAGGATATTGCCAGCGGATCGCGGGCGGCGGTGGCGGGTGGGGTGACCTCCATGGCGGCCATGCCCAACACCCAGCCGGTAACGGATGATCCCAGTGTGGTGGGTTATATTCTGGAGCGGGCCAGAGCGGCGGGTTTGGCGCGGGTTTTTCCGGTCGGGGCCATTACCAAGGGGTTGCAGGGGCAATTTTTGACCGAGATGGGGTTGTTGTTGCAGGCGGGTTGTGTGGCCTTTTCGGATGATGGGCGGCCGGTGACGGACAGTGGTGTCATGCGTCGGGCGATGGAGTATGCGCGCATGTTTGGGGCCTTGATCATCCAGCATGCGGAGGAGCCGAGTTTGACCGCCAATGGTTGCATGAATGAGGGGTTGATCTCCAGTCGTTTGGGTTTGCCGGGTATTCCTGTCGAGTCGGAGTCGGTGGTGGTGGATCGGGATTTGCGGTTGGCGGCTCTTACGGCCAGTCGTTATCATGTGGCTCATGTCTCCACCGGCGATGCGGTGCAGGCGGTGGCCCAGGCCAGAAATCGGCAATTGGCGGTCAGTTGTGAGGTGACGCCGCACCATTTTTCCCTCACCGATGAGGCGGTTCTGGGGTATGATACCGATGCCAAGATGTCGCCGCCGTTGCGCAATGAGCGGGATCGTCTGGCGGTGTTGGAGGGGTTGGCGCGGGGTATCATCACGGTGATTGCCACTGATCATGCCCCTCATGATGAGGAGAACAAGCGGTTGGAGTTTTGTCATGCCGCCAATGGGGTGGTGGGGTTGGAGACGTTGTTGCCGGTCAGTTTGGAGTTGGTGCGGGATGGGGTCATGACGTTGGCGGACTGTTTGGCGGCCATGAGTTGCAATCCGGCCCGGTTATTGGGTATTCCGCATGGGACGTTGGGGGTTGGGCAGGCGGCGGATATTGTGCTGTTTGATCTGGAGGAGTCGTGGACGGTGGATGCGCGGCAGTTGCGCAGCAAGAGCAAAAACACCTGTTTCCATGGACGGCGGGTCAAAGGGCGGGTCAAGCGGACGTTGTTGGCGGGCAAGGTTGTCTACGACGGGGTGTAAAATTTTGTACGCTTTTAAATAATTGCAGGGGTTTGGGGAGCGTCACGGTCCCCAGTTGTATCGCTTTTAAACGATTGCAGGGGTCCGGGGACCGTCACGGTCCCCGGCGGGGTGCAGGGGGTGTGTCCGAGATGTTTTTGCATCCATATTGACCGAGAAGTGTCAATCCGGGGAATTGTCCGTTCGCCCGGTAGCCTGATCCCCTTGTTGAAGGGCGACCTGACTACAA
>PEAG01000138.1 GCA_002753505.1 Magnetococcales bacterium HCHbin5
ATCTCACTGTCTCACATTTCCTTGGCATCCAGGAAGCCAACATCAACATCACCGGCATCACCCTGGTGGTGGGCAATAACGGCGCGGGCAAATCCAGCATCCTTCGGGCCGCCGCCGCTTGCGCCACAGGGAGCGTGGTACCGGTGGTCCTTCCGTCCGGGCGGGAGATCGTGGCCAGGGGGAACCCGAGGCCGATGATCTACACCGGCCAGAAAAAGGCATCGGCTGCGCTGACGAATGGCGACAAGAGCATCACCGTTAACTGGTCGCCGACAACGAGTTCTGTCAAAGGCGTGGTCCCGGTATCCACCAATGCGGTGGAGACCGGAATGGTCGAATGGATGGCGATGCCGCCTGCCGAAAGAACAAAAGTTTTGCAGAATGCCATGGCCAAGGCCGGCATCGACACGCTGCCGACCAAGGATGATCTGAGCAAGGCCATGACGGATGCCGGTATCACCGAACAGTCAAACATTGACTACGTATGGAATCTGACTCAGGCAAAAGGATGGGATATCGCACTGAAAGAGATCTCCGAAAAATGGTCTGAGACAAAAGGCGTGTGGTCGGCGGCTACCGGTGAGACCTACGGCACCCTCAAAGCGGAAGGGTGGTGTCCGGCAGGGTGGAATACTTCCTTGGCCGTTTGCGACGAGGCTGGCCTGCAAAACGGCATCCAAGCCGCACAGCAGGCATTGGAGGATGGCATCTCCAGAAAGGCTGTAGACGGCGAGATGATTCGCCAGCTGCAAGAGATCGCAGGCAGGCAACAGAAGGACACGAGCGAGCAGAGAAAATCAGTTAAAAATCTGCAGGCGGAAATTGAGACAGTCAAGGCAGACTTGTCATCCGAAAGAATCGTGTCTCTGCGAGCCGCTCAAAGTGCGGCAAACGAAGCCTATCAAAAGGCATTAGCAGAATCCGATGCGCTGAAAGTGCAACAGCCGATTCCTCTGCCGGATATCCCTGAGATGCCCCTGGCCACAAACAAAAACTGCACGCTCACGGTACCGCCACAACCGGGTGGTTGTCCTGGGCACACATTCGATTTGCACGTGTCGCAGGCGGTCAACAAGAGATTGGCTACCACCGAATTCCATGTTGCTCTTGCCACCAGGCTTACCCCAGAGATGGAGGACGAGGCCGAGAAGCAGATTGAGAAGATCAAAAAGCGGCGCAAGGAAATATCCGACCAGAACAGGGAGTTGGAGGCAAAGAAGAAAGCAGCTTCTGCCAGACTTGTTGCGGTGGCCGAACAGTATCAGCAGGTCGGCAACAGGCTGGCTGAGGCTGGGCGTGACGCAGAGGACGACGCCAGCAAAGCCAGGGAGGAGTTGCGCCAGCGAATTTCCGCAATTCAGGCTGATCTCAAAATCGCAGACAAATGGAATCAGGAAATCAATGAGGCTAAAGCGCGTCTTGAGTCGATGACGGCAGGCAGTGACCAGAAAACCATCACTGATGTGGAGATCCAGGTTCTGCGCGCCAACGTTGAGACGGCTCGGCAGAACCTGGCCAAATTCCGGGCCAAACAATCTGCAGACAGAGAGTCCAAACGGATCGCTAAAATGGCGAAAATCCGCGACATCCTTGCTCCGGACGGCCTCCGGGCCACCAAGCTTAATGCGGCCATGAACAACGTGGTGGCTACCCTCATCAAGATTTGCGCTCTGGCCAGATGGCCAACGATTGCCATGGATTCAGACTTCAGCCTGTACATGGCGGACATCCCGTTCGCGTTGCTCTCCAAGTCCGAGCAGTTCCGCTGCCAGATAGCCATGCAGGTTCTCATTGCCCGCTTCACCGGTGCTGAACTGTTGTTGATCGACGGGGCGGATATCCTGGATGCGAGTCCGTCTGGACGAATCGGCTTGGTAAAGATGCTCCGGGAATATGGGATCCCGACCCTCATCACCATGACGGAAAAGCGGGAGTATGCAGAACGGGTGGCGCGGCTGTTCGATGCAGTCTACTGGGTGGCGGACGGGAAAACTGAGGAGATTGTCCAAATAGCAAAACAGGTGGCGGCATGAGCGAATTGTTCTGCAAGGACTGCATGCATTATCCAGAATTGGTGAAGCCAGAACCATATTGCCAATGCCATCACCAGCAGACAAAAGTGGATCTGGTAAATGGCCCGTACCTCCAAAAATTGACGTGTCGGACTCATCGAGAAAGCCAATCAAGGCATACTGGTTATGGTTTGTGTGGGCCAGACGCGAAATGGTTTGAACCGAAACCTGTTCCTGGACCGGGGTTCAGTGATCTTTATCCGAAATCAATCTGGTTCAGGCCAATCAGTTTTGAATGGATCGTACGGTGGTTTCGGTCATGACCACCATCACCCATTTTCACCTCTTTTGCGGGATCGGTGGCGGTGCCCTGGGTTTCCAGCAGGCATCTCCCAGGATTCCCGGCCTGCGGGCAGAATATCGGTGCCTGGGTGGTATCGATGTCGATCCGGCGGCCGTGCGGGATTTTACCAGCCTGACGGGTGTGGATGGGACTGTCCTGGATCTGTTTGACGCAGACCAGTACACGGCATGGCATGGTTCTCCTCCACCGGCTGATTGGCAGGAAGTGACACCGGATGATATTCGGCGGGCCGCCAACAATGAGCGACCGAACGTGGTATTCACCAGCCCGCCGTGCAAAGGGTTCTCCGGTCTGCTTCCTGAGAAGTCGAGCAAGACGGCCAAGTATCAGGCGATGAACCGGCTGGCCTTGCGCGGAGTGTGGCTTGCCATGGAGGCATGGGCTGATGACCCACCGGATTTTTTCATCCTGGAAAATGTCCCCCGCATCGCCACCCGTGGCCGGCATCTGCTGGACCAGATCGGCGGACTCCTCCGGCAGTACGGCTATTCCGTGGCCGAGACGGTCCACGATTGTGGAGAGTTGGGTGGGTTGGCCCAGTCGCGCAAGCGATTCCTGCTGGTGGCCCGGCACCGGGAGAAAATTCCGCCGTACCTCCATGTACCGCAGGTGCAGGCCCTGAGGTCGGTTGGGTCCGTGTTGGATGCCCTGCCGGTACCGGTCGGATCACAGGCAAACCCCATGCACCGGTTGCCGAACCTTTCCTGGCGCACGTGGGTGCGGCTTGCCATGATTCCCCCTGGTGGTGACTGGCGCGACCTGCTTGACCTGCGGGTGGAGGGTGGTGTTCTGGCCGACTATGCGATCAGTGCTACCCCCAGGGATGACCACCTGGGGGTTCACAGCTTTGGGGAGAGCATGGGCACGGTCACTGGCAGGTCTGGGGCGACCAATGGGGCATTTTCAATCGCTGATCCCAGAGTATTTGCCGGAAAGAGCCACTACATGACCGGCGGCCACTTCGGGGTTAAGCCTTGGGATGGTGTCTCGATGGCAGTTTCCGGGTCTGCCTGCCAGGACAATGGCTGGTGGACGATTGCCGACCCCAGGGTACCGATGTCGGGTGAATACGGGCAATACGGCATCTTAAGGTGGGAACGGCCGACCGGGGCAGTCAGCAGTCAGTCTGCTCCAGGTGGTGGGCGATACTCGGTGGCCGATCCCAGGCAGGCAACTATCATGAAACCCTTGACGATTGATGGTCAGGCCGTACCGCACCCAGACACCAAGGGGGTGTTCATGATCCAGGCCCTGTACGGTGGCGCGTGGCATAGGCCATTCACCACTTTGGAACTGGCTGCCCTTCAGGGGTTTGTTGACCTGGACGGTCCCCTTGATGGCCAGTCAGACACGCGCTGGCGGATGGCTATCGGCAACGCGGTGCCACCCCCTGCTGCACGGGCAATCGCCGATGTGATCGGTCGGACCATTCTGCTGGCCTGGGCTGGGGAGACATTTGTCCTGGGGAGTACTCCCGTTTGGGTCCAACCATTGGTGGCGGCTGTATCCGGCAAGAATGAATTAGAGGAAATAACTCTATGAGTATGCGGTTTTATACAAACAGATCCCTGCTCCACACAGCTCAAATTGATCAATTTTCATCTTGGGCGCAAGCACACGGGTGTCGTGTTGAACAGGTAAAAGGCGACTATGAGTGCCTGAGGTTGCGAGACAGCAAGGGGATTATGATTTTCTTTAAAAAATTGAGCGCAAACTCCGGCGGCGATCTGCAACATATCACTATACCAAGTAGAGCTGTCGCGTTGGTAAGGAGATTTATTGCTGATCACAGAATGGTGAGGCAATGAACAAGACAAATGTCCTTTCCGTGTCAGGTGGAAAAGACTCCACCGCTATGTATCTGCTGGCCATGGAGCGAGGGATCGAATTCCGGGCTGTGTTCGCGGATACCGGAAACGAGCACAAAATCACCTTGGAGTACATCAGGGAGTTGCCCAAGAGAACAGGAGGACCGGTTATCGAGTGGGTGACGGCAGATTTTGCGGAGGACATCTCCAGGAAAAAGCGGGTAATCGCAGACAAATGGGCCAGAGAGAATGTGCCGGAATGGAAGCGGGAACAGGCAATCGCCGCATTGCAACCATCTGGCCATCAATTCCTGGACCTCTGTAAAGTACATGGCCGGTTTCCGTCCACCAGGGCGAGATTTTGCTCCTCGGAACTCAAGCACGAGCCTATCTACCGGGTGCATGAGTCGCTCATGGATCAGGGCAAGACGGTTATCTCTTGGCAGGGGGTCCGGGCTGAGGAATCCCCAAGACGGGCGGCACTGCCGGAAATGGACTGGCCGGCACCGAACTTGTGCAACTACCGCCCGATCCTGAGGTGGACGCTGGATGAGGTGGTAGCGATCCATGCCCGCCATGGTCTCGAACTCAATCCCCTATACCAGATGGGAATGAACCGGGTGGGCTGTATGCCCTGTATCCATTCACGTAAAAGCGAGATTAAGCGAATTGCCGAATTGTTTCCGGAGTATATCGAAAAAGTGGAAATATGGGAGGAGCAAGTCCGGCAAGCAGCAAAACGCAATGAGGCAACCGCGACTTTCTTTGCGCAGGATGTCACTCCCTTGGGAAGAAAAACAAAATCCCCGCAAGGTATTCGTGAAGTGGTTAGATGGGCCAAGACCGGGCCGGGCGGCGACGTGCGTCAACTGACGCTGGATCTCGGCGACGATCATCAATGTCTGAGTGCAATGGGGGCATGTGAGTGATGATCGTCACCTATGAATCCATCGACTTGGCAACAGCCAACGCATGTCTGACCAGATGGGGACATCGGATGGGTCCGTTGCTGAGAGGCAACCAACGCGGTGTGCATCACGGGCTGTTCCATGACGGTCAGCCCGTAGCAGTCACAATGACCTCCACCCTCATTCGTGAGCGTGTCGGTGGCGTGGAGGGTATGGTTCTGGACAGAGGCAATACTGTGGAACTCTCGCGGTTGTGCGCTGTGCGACCTGGGCTTTGCCGTGTTGCCCTGCGGTTGTGGCGGGAATTCGTTTTCCCCTTTTTGGAGGGTGGGTACCAGTACGCCATCAGTTATCAGGATGCGGCACAGCACTCGGGCAACCTCTATCGGTTCGATGGCTGGCAGCGCGTTGGCTATTCCCATTCTGGCCAAGACACGAGATCCGGCAGACCCGGTCGGAACAAATATGTCTGGTTGTGGGAGCGCAGATAATGCACAGCATTGACCACATAAAAGACCGAGCGCAGGGGCAGTGGCCGACCATCCTGGTGGGCATGGGCGCACCGTCGTCGTGCTTGGTGAATAAACATGGACCGTGTCCGTTTGGGTGCGGTGGCAGGGAATCCTTTCGGTTCGATGACAAGAATGGGTCCGGCTCGTTCATCTGCACCCACTGCGGATCTGGCACAGGGACGACGTTCGCTTCCAAGTTGCTCGGTTTGGAGGATTCCAAGGATTTGCCCAAGGTGGTAGAGGCTGTTGGCAAGGTCCTGGGTATCCAGCCGGAGCAGGACAGGGAGGAGGTCTTTCGCCGGGAGTATCGGCGGACGGGGAACGTGACAGATGCCTACCGAAAGGCGTTTGGTGACCATGAGTCATCGAAGCAGGCCGTTTACGGGAAGGCCAACAGGCTCGCCAACAGGCTTGGACTCAACAAACCTGCCCCGGTAAACGGGCAAACCCATGGTCCAGTAAACGGGCAAGGCCATTTACCTGCCCCGGTAAACGGGCAAACCCATGGTCCAGTAAACGGGCAAGGCCATTTACC
>PEAG01000018.1 GCA_002753505.1 Magnetococcales bacterium HCHbin5
TTCTCCCGGGGGGAGTGATATTTCCTGACCTGTTTTGACATGGTGCATACCTCCGTTGGTTGGCCATTATATCCGGCTTACCCGAACGAGGCAATCGTTACATTCCGTCTGAGGCAACACAATCGTTTATGTTGTCAAGCCGTTCATTGGTGACGAATCGAGGGCGGGTTTCCACTACCACGAAGCGGAAACCGGCGTCGTAGAGCATACGCAACAGCGTCGGACGCAGGACATCCGGTACTTCGTCGGGATCCAGGAAACTGCCGTTGGACGTAAAGACCAAAGTATGATAAAGACCTGGGTCAACCCGGCGTATAGCCCACCGAGTCTGTTCCAATAGATCCTCGGTGCTGGTTGGATGTCGGCCCGTGGACCCGAGATGGTACCCGCACATGGTGCATCCGGACGTGGCAGACCAACCACAGGAGGAGGTTCGTAACGTGACAAGAGGCATCAGATACGGGCCATGAACCGCATCCTTGGGATGGTGAAGGCGCACCTCCTCGAAATAGAGATCGGCCCGACGTGTATCCCTTGGCGTCTGTGATGGTGTCCCGCTCTTCCGGAGTCGGCGCATGACCTCGGTCAGGAACTTCTGTACGTTTGAGTTCCCCGAAGACGTCTCTCGTTGCTGGAAATGCCGTTCCATCATCTGCGGTTTCTCGTCCTCTGTCGACAGGGCTGCATCAGAAAACAGGAAGCGGACTTCACTATCACCTTGATGGTATGGTAGCCTGCCCGGTCACGATTGGAAGCATATTATGCAATCTTCCGGCAAGAGGAAAGCGAATTGCTGCATCTGTCTTGGCTCCCGGTTTGATTGGACACGGAAAGGCCGGATTGATTTCATATCCGTGATGGTCATGCCGCCAAGCCTTGTCGGCATCGGGCGCAAAGGGAGGCTCTTCTCCGACTCCGTGCGCGACGTCAAATCGTCCGCCAATCTCTACAGCCTGATCGAAACCGCTAAGCTAAGGCCAACGGCCTGGAACCGTTCGCCTGCCTGCGCCATCTGTTCACCTAATTGCCCACCGCAACGACGGTGGATGACTACGAAAATCTCCTCCCGTGGAACGTCGATAAAACCGCCCTGTCAACAGATTGCGATACCGACCGGCAGGGCCACCCCGTTGGGGGGAGTAGCGACGACTTCACCCCGATCACGCAGACAACTCCCAGGGTGATGCGGTGACGGTGGGTGACTCTCTAGGGGTGTTTGCCGGGTGGAGTGTTGGCCATGCTGGGGCCGGGTGCTGGGTACTGAATTTTTTCCTGGTGGGTACCATGTGGGTACCGGAACAAAAAGGCCACTTCGGGAGTGGCCTTAAAGGCTTGTTTTGATTGGTCGGGGTGACTGGATTCGAACCAGCGACCCCTGCGTCCCGAACGCAGTGCTCTACCAGGCTGAGCCACACCCCGACTGTGCTGCACGGATTGTACCGACTTTGCCTGAAAAAGCCAGTACCATTCAACCATCCGCCATTAATTTTTCACCGCTAAAAGCTGCGACTCACGGAAAAGTCGGCCAGCAACGCCAAAGCCTCCCGCTCTTCGGAGGCTGGCAGGTGCTGCAACTGCGCCTTGGCCTCCTCCGCCAACTGCCGGGCCAGCCCCATGGTATAGTCCAGCGAACCCCGCGCCCGAATCAACTCGATGGCCCGCTGCAACCCCCCCTCGATCCGCGCCTTCTCCTCCAGACTCCGGGACCAGAACTGCCGCTCCTCTTCGCTGCCGTGCTGGTAGGCATGGATGACCGGCAGGGTTATCTTGCCCTCCTGAAAATCATCACCAATCGACTTGCCCAACGTCTCATTGGAGGAGGCATAGTCCAACGCATCGTCCACCACCTGAAAGGCCCGCCCCAACAACTCCCCATAGCGGGCCAGACTCAGCTCCTCCTCCTCCGGGCGACCATTCACCACCGCGCCAATACGGGCCGCCGCTGCAAACAGGGTCGCCGTCTTGCAGGAGACAACCTCCAGATATTGCGCCTCCGTCGTTGCCAGATCATTGCTGACAACCAACTGCATCACCTCACCCTCCGAAATGACCGCACAGGCATCCGCCAGGATCCGCAACACCTTCAGATCGCCATACTCCACCAACATCTGGAACGAACGGGAAAACAAAAAATCCCCCACCAATACCGGTGCCTTGCTGCCCCAAATGGCATTGGCAGTGGCCTGACCCCGCCGCCGGTCGGATTTGTCCACCACATCATCGTGCAGCAACGTCGCGGTATGGATAAATTCGATCACCGCCGCCAGCAGCGCATGACTGCGACCACTGTAACCAAACATGCGGGCCGTCACCAAAGTCAAAATGGGACGCAACCGCTTGCCCCCGCTGCTGATCAAATGTGTGCCCAACGTCGGAATCAACTCGACACGGGCATTCAGCTGCTCCACAATGATGCGGTTGGTCTCCTCCAGATCGGGACCAATCAGGGCGTGTAAACGGGCGAGGACGGCAGCCGTATCCGGTGGCGTCGGTCGAAGAGAGGGCTTAAGCGTTTCTGAAAAGGACACGTGATCAGATTCCAAACAGGGGCGACAAAAATATCTCCCTTGGCGTCAAGGAGAGCTACGACGAACATTAAGAACCTTGTACCGGAACCGTCAAGTGTTCATGAAGGATCGGGCAGCGGATTTTTTTTTGCGCCCGCTCCACCCTGCAGTTGACATTGACCTGTTAAAGTGAAATTAAACCATGGAATCAACACCTTCAATCTGTTACTGGCTGCAAGGCAGGCGTATCTGCCTGGCATCTGCCTCCCCGCGTCGATTGACGCTGCTGCAACAGGTGGGGATCCACCCCACCGTACACCCCACCGATCTGGATGAAACACGCCACCCGGACGAACCGGTCCGTGACTATGCGGAACGGATGGCCATCGGCAAAGCCCGCATGAACCCCGACCCCCAGGCCGATCTGGTGATCGGGGCCGACACCATCGTCGTCGTCGGCGAAACCATGCTCGGCAAACCGGCCCATGCCGCCGAGGCCCACCAGATGCTGGCACAGATCGCCGGCCGCGCCCACCGGGTGCTGACCGCCGTCGCCGTCTATCAACCCGCCACCAACCGCTGCCTCCATCAGGTGGTGGAAAGCCATGTCTGGATCAAACCCCTCTCCGACACCGAAATTATTGCCTATGTCGCCACAGGTGAACCCTTGGATAAGGCGGGTGCCTATGGTATTCAAGGAGTGGGTGCGGCGTTGGTTTCCCGTCTGGATGGCTCCTGTTCCGGGGTGGCCGGGTTGCCGCTGTGCGAAACTTTGGCCCTGCTGCGGGAATTTACTTGACTTGACCCACTGTTTCGTGACAATAGAAGGTTTCCCGTAAGGTCTGACCCTGGGGCCGTCGGCGTCGTTGCGGTGACCCTCGGCATGGCTTGGCAGTCATTTAGGCAGTTTTGGAGGACGGATATTATGTACGCGGTGGTCCGCACGGGCGGAAAACAATATAAAGTAGCGGTCAACGATGTCATTCGCGTCGAGACCTTGCCAGGCGCACAGGGGGATTCCGTGCTGCTGGGTGATGTGTTGCTCGTGGACGGCGACGGCACATTGAAAACCGGCACAGCGGTGGAGGGGTTCCAGGTGGGGGGCACCATCGTCCGCCAACTGCGCGACAAAAAGGTGCTGGTCTTCAAAAAACAGCGGCGCAAAAATTATCGCCGCAAACAGGGACATCGGCAAAACCTGACCGAATTGAAAATCACGGCCATTCACGCAAAGGGCTCCGAGCTCAGCGGTGGCGCATTGGGAGTGTAAAAAATGGCTCACAAGAAAGCGGCGGGCAGTACCCGCAACGGACGGGATTCCGCCGGGCGGCGGTTGGGTGTCAAGTTGTTTGGTGGCCAGGAGGCCGTTCCGGGCAACATCATCATTCGCCAACGGGGTACCCAGGTCTATCCCGGTCAGGGGGTCGGCATTGGTCGTGACCACACCCTGTTTGCCCTGGTGGGCGGACAGGTGGTCTTTTCCAAGCGGGACAACCGGAAATATGTCAACATTCATCCGGTCGCACAGGAGGCCGCCGCTGCTCAGGCCGTCTGACAGAGTGGCATCGATCTGCCACTCTCTACGGTTTTGACGCTGCCGCACCCGCCATGCGATTCCTGGACGATGCCAAGATTTATATCCGCTCGGGTGATGGCGGCAGTGGAGCTGCCTCCTTTCGCCGCGAAAAATATATTCCCATGGGCGGACCCGATGGGGGTGATGGGGGGCGTGGGGGGAGTGTCATCTTCGTGGCGGACCCCCACCTCAACACCCTGATCGATTTTCGCTACCAGCAACATTTCAAGGCCAAACGGGGAACCAACGGCATGAAGCAGTGCCGCACCGGTTCCTCTGCGCCCGACCTGTTGGTGCCGGTTCCGGTGGGCACCATCATCCGCAATGATGCCGATGGTACCATATTGTGTGATCTGATTCACCCTGGTCAAACAGCGGTTCTGGCCGTTGGCGGGCGGGGTGGACAGGGTAATGTCCACTACAAAAGTGCCACCAACCGTTCCCCGCATCAGCATCAGCCGGGAGAGCCGGGACAGGAGTTCTGGTTGCGGCTGGAGTTGAAGCTGTTGGCGGATGTGGGGTTGGTCGGGCTGCCCAATGCGGGCAAGTCCACCCTGCTCTCCGTCATCTCCGCTGCGCGTCCCAAGATTGCCGACTATCCTTTTACAACCTTGATTCCCAATCTGGGGGTGGTGCGGGCCGGTCCCGAGTCCAGTTTTGTGGTTGCGGACATTCCGGGTCTGGTGGCGGGGGCCAGTGGTGGTCACGGGTTGGGGCATGCCTTTTTGCGCCATATTGAGCGGTGTGCGTTGTTGGTTCATCTGGTGGAGGCGTTGCCGGCGGACGGTTCGGACCCGGTGGACAATCTGCGTCAGATTGAGCGGGAGTTGGCGATCTATTCCCCGGTGTTGGCCGCCAAGCCGCGTTGGCTGGTGTTGAGCAAGTGTGATTTGATTGCGCCGGAGGAGCGGCTGCCTCTGCTCAAGCGGCTTCACAAGGCCATCTGCAAGCAGCTGGCGGTTGAGAAGGCGGCAAAAAAGGAGAGCAGGCAGTGGCTGCATGGTCTTTCGGCGGTCACGGGTGAAGGCGTACAGGAGTGGATTATGCCGTTGGCGGCCCGGGTCCATCTGTTGCGTGCCCAACAGGGTCTGGCGGCTTTGGCGGATGCGCCCACCAAGGCGGGCAGGGAACAATCAATGGCGGTCGATGATGACGAGATGGATGACCATGGAGAGGATGGGGTCGAGTGTATCTGGGTCAGCTGAGCTGTTGGCACCGCTCGATCTGGCTTGGCAGCGGATGCGCACTGCCCGTCGGGTGGTGGTCAAGATTGGCTCCAATCTGCTGACGGCTGGGGGGATGGGGTTGCGGCAGGCGTGGATCTCTGAGCGGGCGACCGAGTTGGTTGAGTTGCTCAAGCAGGGTCGTCAGGTGGTGGTGGTCACCTCCGGGGCGGTAGCGGCGGGGGCTCCCATCTTGGGGTTGAAGCGGTCTCCGGCCAATTTGCGGGAGAAGCAGGCGGCGGCGGCGGCGGGGCAGACCCTTTTGATGCGGTGTTATGAGCTGGCTTTTGCGCCGCATGGTATTGCGGTCGGGCAGATATTGATCACCCGGGCGGATGTCGAGAACAGGCGGCGTTATCTCAATGCGCGGGATACCTTGTGGACGCTCTCCTCGTTGGGGTTGGTGCCGGTGGTCAATGAAAATGACACGGTGATGGTGGAGGAGCTCAAGTTTGGCGACAATGACACCCTTTCTGCCAATGTGGCCGATCTGGTGGGGGCGGAGTTATTGATATTGCTGTCGGATGTCGATGGTTTTTTTGATGCGGACCCTCGGCTCAATGCGCATGCGCGTCCTTTGCCGTTGGTGGAGCAGGTTACGCCGGCCCTGGAAAAGTTGGCGGGGGGTGCGGGTTCGTTGGTGGGGCGTGGCGGGATGGCCACCAAGTTGAAGGCGGCCAAGATGGCGGCGCGGCGGGGTTGTCACACGGTTTTGACCAATGGTTTTCGTTCGCAGCCCATTCTGGAGGTGTTTGGGGAGAGGCCGGTTGGGACGTTGTTTGTGGCGGATGGCAATCCGTTGAGTGCCCACAAGGCATGGATTGCCAATGCGCGTTTGAGTCGTGGGGAGTTGGTGTTGGATGCGGGGGCTGTGCAGGCGTTGCGGTCCGGCAAAAGTTTGCTGGCCAAGGGTATTGTGGTGGTACGGGGTGGGTTTGATCGGGGGGATGCGGTGGTTTGTCTGGACCCTCAGGGCGAGGCGGTTGCCAAGGGTTCCATCAATTATAATGCAGAGGATCTGCAGCGGATCAAGGGGCGGCACAGTACCGATTTCGGGGCGGTATTGGGATTTGTCGGGGATGCGGAGGTAATCCATCGCGACAACATGGTGTTGCTGGGGGATCACTGAAATCCGTCGCTGTTAATCCGTTGCCTTTAAACAATTGCAGGGGTCCGGGGAGCGTCACGCTCCCCGGCGGGGTGCAGGGGCAGAGCCCCTGCTGAACTGCGCGTTTTCCCAAAGCCAATTTTCGCAGAAAATTGGCGCAACGCGCACAAAACCGCCCCGCAGGGGCGACCTTGGGAGGGCGGCAGCCCGACTCGCACGGCTGTATCATGGAAAATGTTTGGATAAGAAACCAGAGCTTTCGGGCCTTCCGCTTTTTGGTTCGATACAGGGCCAGGATCGGTTTTTTTCCCAAACTGTTTTCAGACATTCAGCTTTTTGTTTGATACAAGGCCAGGAACGGTTTTTTCTCCAAGCCATTCCAGATTTGGCCAGCTCTCGGTCGGGCTGCCGCCCTCCAGGAGTGCCCCTGCGGGGCGTTTTGGGCGCGCTGCGCCCATTTGCTGCGCAAATGGGCTTCTGGGAAAGCGCGCCCGTACATGCAGGGGCTTTGCCCCTGCACCCCACCGGGGACCGTGACGGTCCCCGGACCCCTGCAATTGTTTTAAAAGATTAAGAAAAGCATGGGTATCGTCATCATGTGAGCGCATATGGAGCTTTGTTCCTGCACCCCACCGGGGAGCGTGACGGTCCCCGGACCCCTGCAATTGTTTTAAAAGATTAAGAAAAGCATGGGTATCGTCATCATGTGAGCGCATATGGGGCTTTGTTCCTGCACCCCACCGGGGAGCGTGACGGTCCCCGGACCCCTGCAATAGTTTTAAAAGATTAAGAAAAGCATGGGTATCGTCATCATGTGAGCGCATATGGGGCTTTGTTCCTGCACCCCACCGGGGAGCGTGACGGTCCCCGGACCCCTGCAATTGTTTTGAGAAAGTAAAGACTAAAAATTTTACGGAGAGATCGCTATGGAGAGAACAGATACAGTGGACGTGAGGGCGATGGCACAACGCGCCCGCCAGGCCGCCCAACCCCTGGCCATGGCAGACAGCAGCCGCAAAAACAACGCACTGCAAACCACAGCCAACCTGCTGCTGGCACAGATGCCCCAACTGCAACAGGAGAATGAACGGGATCTGCAAGCCGCCCAACAGAACGGCCTCAGCCCGGCCATGATCGACCGCCTGCGCCTGAACGACAGCCGCATCGCCGCCATGGCAGAGGGCTTGCGCCAAGTGGCCGCCCTGGAAGACCCGGTGGGAGAGATCACCCACCTGAAAATACGCCCGAACGGCATGCGGGTCGGCCAGATGCGGGTGCCCCTGGGGGTGATCGGGGTCATCTATGAATCCCGCCCCAACGTCACCGCCGATGCCGCCGCCCTCTGCATCAAATCCGGCAACGCCGTCATTCTGCGCGGCGGCTCCGAGGCCTACTACTCCAACCGCGCCATTGCCAGCTACCTGATCGCCGGCCTGCAAGCCGCCGGCCTGCCCGTGGATGCGGTGCAATATATCGATACCACCGACCGGAACGCCGTCGGAGAACTGCTCCGCTGCGACCCGTGGGTGGATGTGATCATTCCGCGCGGCGGCAAGGATCTGATCGCCCGGATTGTGGCCGAATCCCACATTCCCGTCATCAAACACCTGGACGGCATCTGCCACACCTACGTGGATTGCGACGCCGACCTGGAGATGGCACTGGCGCTGACACTCAATGGCAAGATGCAACGGGTCGGGGTCTGCAACGCCACCGAAACCCTGCTGGTCCATCAGGCGGTGGCCGCCGAATTTTTGCCCAGGGTCTGCCAACAACTGTCGGCAGCCGGTTGCGAACTGCGGGTCTGCCCGCAAACCCGTGCCCTGGCTCAGGGTCCATGGCCGCTGCTGGATGCGCGCCCGGAAGATTGGGATACCGAATATCTGGATGCCATCCTCTCGATCCGGGTGGTGGCCAGCCTGACAGAGGCCATGGCCCACATCGAAGCCCACTCCTCCCGCCATACAGAGGTCATTGTCACTCGCAACCATGCCAGTGCCATGCGCTTTTTGCGGGAAGTGGACTCGGCGGCCGTCATGGTCAACGCCTCCAGCCGTTTCAGCGATGGCTTTGAGTTTGGTCTGGGGGCAGAGATGGGCATCTCCACCGACAAGCTCCATGTGCGCGGCCCGGTGGGATTGGAGGGGCTGACGACCCAGAAATATATTGTGCTTGGGGATGGGCAACTGCGCCAATGAAGACCCGGCTGGGCATTTTTGGGGGCGCATTCAACCCACCCCACTTTGGCCATCTGCGTCCGGCCCTGGAGGCCATGCAGCAGTTGGCGTTGGAGGCGGTCTTTTTTTTGCCCTCCGGCAGCCACCCTTTCAAAGGAGCCGACCAGTTGGCAGCCGTGCCCCATCGGGTGGCCATGACCCGCCTGGCCATCCAGGGACAGAGCGGCTTTGAGTTGTGTGAGCTGGATGCCAATCGGACCGAGACAACCTATACGGTGGATACCCTCCAGCTGCTGGCCGACCGTTTTCCCCTGGGAGAGTTGATCTTTTTGATGGGCAGCGATCTGTTGGCAGAGATGCATCTCTGGAAGCGGTGGCAGGATATTATCGAAATCGCCCATATCTGTCCGCTGCTGCGTCCCGGTCATGCGGCGACTGCGTTGGATACACCGGTGATGGCCCACCTGAACCGTTTTCGAGTTGCGCACCCGACCGAGCTGGACCGGCAGCGGTTGGGCCATTTTGGTTTTTGCCTGTTGCCCGTCACCGCAATGGGAATCCGCTCCACCCAGATACGGCAGCTGCTCCAGAGGGGCGAAACCATCCGTTATCTGACACCGGATGCGGTCGTCGACTACATTCAACATCATACCCTATACGGAAACCATGACTGAAACCGAAGCATACACGATGGCACTGCGGCTCAAGAGCCACCTGGAAGAGAAAAAGGCGATGGACGCTGTTCTGATTGACCTGCGCGGCCACGCCACATTTACCGATGTTTTTGTGGTGGCCACGGGCACCTCACAAACCCATGTCACCACGTTGGCGGAGGAGGCGGACCGGTTTTTTCATCAAAACTCCGTCCGGGTGTTGAGTGTGGCTGGTCTGCCTGAGGCCACCTGGGCCCTGGTGGATGCCGGTGATATTGTGGTTCATCTGTTCCAGCAGGAGGCCCGGGCATTTTATGACCTGGAAAAACTCTGGAGTCAAAAGCTGCCCGTTGCGCCGAAAAAACCGGTTGATCAGGAACCCCCACCCGCCCCGGCACCGACAGAGGCAGCGGCCAAGGTCAAAAAGGTGAAAAAGGCCGACAAGCCGGAGAAGGAGCGCAAGATACCGAAGGAGGGGAAAACACCGAAAGCGGACAAACCGGCCAAGGCAGACAAGCCGGCCAAAGACAAGCCGGCCAAAGACAGGCCGGCCAAGGCAGACAAGCCGGCCAAGGCCGATAAATCTTGAGGTTGTCTGTTGTTGCTGTCGGGCGGGGCATGCCGCCGCCGGTGCGGGCGTTGGTTACGGACTACCAACAGCGTCTTGTGCGGTTGGGTGGGGTGGAGCTGATCGAAGTGGCGGAGTGCAAGCGGACCGGGGATGGGTCTGCTGAGCGGCAGCTCGGTCTGTTGCAGGAGGCCAGGCGGATTCAGGAGCGGTTGCCCCGTCCTGCGTTGTTGATTCCGTTGGATGTGGGGGGGCGCACGCTCTCGTCGATGCAGTTGGCTGTGCAGTTGGAGCAGTGGCGACAGCAGGCAGAGCCTGTCTGTTTTTTGATCGGGGGACCGGATGGTTTGCATTCGACCCTGTTGGAGGGGGTTCCCTGGTCGCTTTCGTTGGGGGCGATGACCTTTCCCCATATGTTGGTTCGGGTGTTGCTCCTGGAGCAGCTTTATCGCGCCTACACCATCATGCAGCGCATTCCCTATCATCGATAATAAAACAATTGCAGGGGCCTGGGGACCGTCACGGTCCCCAGTGGGGTGCAGGGGCTTAAGCCCATATGCGCTACATGATTGCGGTCTTCCTTTAAACAATTGCAGGGGTCTGGGGACCGTCACGGTCCCCAGTGGGGTGCAGGGGCAAAGCCCCATATGCGCTACATGATTGCGGTCTTCCTTTAAACAATTGCAGGGGTCTGGGGACCGTCACGGTCCCCAGTGGGGTGCAGGGGCAAAGCCCCTGCATGAACTGCGCGTTTTCCCAAAGCAAATTTTCGCAGAAAATTTGCGCAACGCGCACAAAACCGCCCCGCAGGGGCGACCTTGGGAGGGCGGCAGCCCGACTCGCACGGTTATGTCGTGGAAAATGTTTGGATAAAAAACAAGGATCTGCGGATATTCAGCTTTTCGTTTGATACAAGGCCAGGAACGGTCTCTTTTCCAAGCCATCCCATATTTTGCCCGCTCTCAGTCGGGCTGCCGCCCTCCAGCAGTGCCCCTGCGGGGCGTTTTGGGCGCGCTGCGCCCATTTGCTGCGCAAATGGGCTTCTGTGAAAGCGCGCCCTTACATGCAGGGGCTTTGCCCCTGCACCCCACCGGGGACCGTGACGGTCCCCGGACCCCTGCAATTGTTCAAGAAAAGAAGAAGAAAGAAGAAAGAAAGAAAGAAGAAAATCAAGATTTTAGTAATGCTTTCAACCGGAACAACACCTCCAACGCCTGCCTGGGCGTCAACTCGTTCGGATCAACAGCCACCAACTCCGAAATAACCGGCTCGGACAACGGATCCGCAAACAAACTGAGCTGCCTGGGAACCGGCTTGCGCGGCGGCGATACCAACGGCCGCGACGACTTGTTGACCGCATTGGCCGACTCCAACTGCAACAAAACCTCCCGCGCCCGCTCAATCACCGGCTTGGGCAAACCAGCCAACTCCGCAACATGAATCCCATAGGAACGATCAGCCGCCCCCCGGATGATGGTGTGCAAAAACAACGGCTGCACCATGTCATCCTTCACCTCCACCGTATAATTGACCACCCCCGGCGTCAACCGCTCCAACTCGGTCAACTCATGATAATGAGTGGCAAACAACGTGCGCGACCGACACGAACCATGCATCCGCTCAATCACCGCCCAGGCAATCGCCAACCCATCCAACGTCGATGTCCCACGCCCAATCTCATCCAGCAAAACCAACGAACGCGGACCCGCATGATGCAATATGTGGGCAGTCTCCGTCATCTCCACCATGAAAGTGGAACGCCCCCCCGCCAAATCATCACTCGCACCCACACGGGTAAAAATACGATCCGTAATCCCGATCACCGCCTCATGCGCCGGCACAAAAGAACCCGTATGCGCCAACAACACAATCAACGCCACCTGCCGCATATAGGTGGACTTGCCCGCCATGTTGGGACCGGTGATCAGAGCAACCCGCCGCTCCCCAATATCCAACACCGTGTCATTGGGCACAAAAGAACCCACCGCCAACGCCGCCTCCACCACCGGATGCCGCCCGGCACGAATGGAAATCAATGACCCCCCATTCACCTCCGGCCGCCGATAATGACGCTGATAGGCCGTCTCGGCAAACGAAGCCAATACATCCAACGTGGCCAACGCCGCCGCCGCCTGCTGCAACACCGCCACCTGCCCGGCCACCTCCTGCATCAACCGCTCAAACAGCTCCGCCTCCAAAACAGCCAGCCGCTCCTCCGCATTGAGAATCTGCTCCTCATACTCCTTCAACTCCGGCGTCACATACCGACAGGCATTGGTCATGGTCTGGGTCTGCTGATAACGATACGGCACCTTGTCCCGCTGACTGTGACTGACCTCAATACTGTAACCAAAGGTGCGATGATGACGAATCTTTAAACTGCCAATGCCGGTCTCCTGCCGCTCCTGCTCCTCCAGACGCAACAAAAATCCCTTGCCATCCAACGCCAACTCCCGCACCCGATCCAACTCGACATCCACCCCGCTGCGAATCACCCCCCCATCCCGCAACAAGGCCGGCAACTCATCAGCCAACACCCCCTGCAACCGCTCCCACAACCCCTCGTGACCCGACAACCCCTCCCGCACCAAACCGATAACCATCGGCACCGGCTCCAAACGACGCCCCCCCTCCAACAACCCCAACAACGCCGGCAAACAGCCCAAAGTGGCACGCAACGCCCCCATATCCCTCGGAGAGGCCCGCCCCATGGCAATGCGACCCAACAACCGCTCCAGATCATGCACACCCCGCAACAGACCCCGTATCCCCTCCCGCTGCTCATGCTGCGCCAACAACCAGGCCACCCCATCCTGACGCGCCGCAATGGCATCCACCTGCTGCAACGGCCGATTGAGCCACCGGGCCAACAACCGACTGCCCGCCGCCGTCAACGCCGTGTCCATCACCCCCAACAAACTGTTATGCCGCTTGCCATCCAACAGATTGGCGTTGATCTCCAGATTGCGCCGACAGGTGTCATCCAAAACCAAAAAATCATCCCCACGGGTCCGGGTCAAGCCGGTAATATGGTGCAACGCCCCCTTCTGAGTCTCCCGACAATAGGCAATCAACGCACCCGCCGCCGCCTGACAACAAGGGGCATGCTCAATATCAAACGCCAACAAAGACTGGGTCTTGAACTGCTGCCGCAACAGGGCCGCTGCCTGGGGCGGATCAAACTCCCAACCCCCCCGCCGGGTCAACATCGGATAACGGTCCGCCAACTCAACCGGCGGCTCCCACCCCTCCGGAATGATCACTTCAGCCGGATCCAGAGCCGAAATGGCCGCCATCACCTGATCCCAACGCCCCGGCTCCCCAACCTGAAACTCACCCGTCGACAGATCCAACGCCGCCAACCCCATCCCTGCCCCATCCCCCCCGGCCAGCCCGGCCCGCTGCTTGCGCACCACAACCGCCTCCGGGGCCAAAGCCACCAAAAAATTGTTGGCACGGGGCGCAAGCAGATCCGCCTCGGTCAACGTGCCACGGGTGATGATACGACGCACCTCCCGCTGCACCGGCCCCTTGCCCTGCCCAGGCGGCTCCATCTGTTCGCAAATGGCCACCCGACAACCGGCCTCAATCGCCTTGCGCAGATAACTCTCCACCGAACGCACCGGAACCCCCGCCATGGGAACCGGCTGCCCGCCGCTCTGCCCCCGCTGGGTCAAGGTGATATCCAACAAAGGGGCCGCCCGCTTGGCATCCTCAAAAAACAGCTCGTAAAAATCCCCCATGCGATAAAACAACAACGCATCCGGATGCTCCGCCTTGATGGTCAGATATTGGGCGATCATCGGCGTGTGCAAAGAGGGCTGCCGACTCTCCTCCATCACGGTGCCCCCCCCACGCGCAACAAACGAAACCCCTGCCCATGATCACGCGCATTGGCTTCACCCCAATAACGGGCCGCACACCGCAACGCCTGCGGGGTGCTGTACCAGGCCCCTCCCCGTACCCCATACCGTACCGGCCCCTTCTGCTCCCCCGCAACCGCCGTCGCCACCGGATTGTGCTGAGAAGCCGTCTGGTAAAAGTCGGGCCGATAGGGATCCGCAACCCACTCGGCCAGATTGCCGTGCATGTCAAACAGCCCAAAATGGTTGGCCGGAAACGAACCCACCGGCAGCGTACTGCCTACATAATGACCCTTGGGCCCATCACCAAAATTACGCTCCCCATTAAAATTGGCCTTGCCGGCATGTATCGAATTGCCAAAATGGAAGGGGGATTGGCTGCCCGCACGACAGCCATACTCCCACTCCGCCTCGGTGGGCAACCGAAACCGCTCGCCACCCTTGGCATTCAGTCGCTGGATAAACCGTTGGGCATCCTCCCAGGAGACCGAATCCAACGGATAACTCAGGCCCTTCTGAAACCGGGCAGGATTGGCCTCCACCATCACCTGCTGCCAGGCCCCCTGGGTCACCTCATGGCGTCCCATCCAGAAACCATCCAAGCAAACCCTGTGAACCGGCACCTCGTCCCCATCCCCCTGACCACTGCCCATCTGGAAACAGCCCTTCTCAATCCAGACAAAGAGCATGCCGGTAACAGGCTCACGCCACGTTTTAAGATCACTTTGATCCGGTTGGGAGATGGTGGTCATGGAAGCCGTACCATCCGCAAGCATCAAAGGGTGCCGGGCAGACTCCGCAGCAAGCCGAAGCGGTTGCGACTGGAGCATAACCGACTGGGAAGAGTCGGCTATGCTCAAAAAATGCCGGGACTCCACCTCATCACCCCCCTGAGAATGGACCGATTCCGTCGGCGGCTCGGCGGGCAACGACAACGCCTTGCGCGCAGCAGCAATGTCAGCATCCTGCGGCAACGCCACCGCCGCCTGATCCAACAGGGTGATAAGAGCCTTGGGTGCCTTCTCACCCGACTTGGCCAACGGCAGATAGCGAGCCACCATCTTCCCGATACTCTTGCCAATCTCCGGGTGCTGAGGATCTACCGCCAGCGCAGCAAGCAGTTTGTCACAGGCATTGCGACCCGACGGCTGCGTCAGGTACCCCGCCTTGATCCCCTCATTGGCCATAACAACCAACTGGTTGGCAATCTGGGTCAACCCCTGCCTGGCCGCACCATTCTCCGGATCGGCCCGCAGAACGGCCCGATATTTTTCCGCCGCATTGCGCCCTCTGGGCAGAGTCAGGCGGGCAGACTGTATATCGCTCCGCGCCTCCTGCAACAGAGCCTCTATCCGGGCCAAAGCGGCCGCATCGAGGGTTGCACGGCTGGCAACAACAGGGGGGGACGAAGGGGACGGCAACGCTGCGGGTTCAGACCCGGACGAAGGAGCCTCAACACCCTCGCGGCCACCAACAGCAGGCACGGCCGCTGCCCCGTTGACGGCAACCTCCATCGGCAACGACGCAACAGCCAGCTCCGCCGCCGTTTTTGGCACCGGGGTGGGATTGGGCGGTGACAACACCGGCGTGACAGTCGAAGGCGACGATACCGGCGCAACAGCCGAAGGAGATGATGCCGAAGTGGCAGTCGAAGGCGATGAGGACGGAGCGGGTTCTGGAGCCGATTGCACCGCCAGCGGCTCGTTGACAACCGGTTGATCTGCAGCAACAGCGGAGAGGCTCCGACCGCTCCCCGAGGAAGCCGTTGCCGGCGGCGGTTGCGCACCGTCACTGTTCTGCTTTTTCTGTTCAGTAACGATGGGCTCCATCTCTTCCGCCGGATCGGAAAGATCCAGGTTCATGCTGACAATGGTGTCCTGGGTCAGATCAATCTCCATGTCCACCGGCTTGTAACCCGGTTTTTCCAGCCAAAGATGATAGGCCCCCGGTGCCACTCTGCCCACCGTAAACGGCGTACTGCCCAGCCGTTTGCCATCCAGTACCACGGTGGCGTCCGTGGGACGGCTCTCAATCTGCAGCAACAGGCTTTTTTTGAGATCGGGAGTCAATGCCATCGTCTCCCGACTGGCCTCCGGTGCAGGAGGGGGCGGGTCGGGTTTGTGGGGCAAACGCTGCACCAGAACGCCCCAACCCAGCAGGGTCAACAACGACACCCCCAGCAACGTGACGGTGACTGTCTTGCGAATCTCAGCGACCGAGCGCGGCCACCAGACACTCTCCAACCCCTCCACAAAGGCCGTGGCTGAGGGAAAACGTTGACTGGGATTGCTGGCAAAGGCCCGCGCCAACACCTGATTGCGCCGCCGTCCCAACCTCTTGACGGGCGGAGGGGTACAGTCATGCGGCAGCGGAGCCGCCGCCTTGAACGGCAATTCCCCAGTGACCAGTTCATAAAAAAGCACCGCCAACGCCCAAAGATCCGTGGCGGGCGAAAGCGAAAGCTGGCCGGAACCCTGCTCAGGTGCCCGATAACAGCCCCGTTTGCTGGTGGACAACGCCGCCGCGCCCGGATCGGCCATCCGCAACGCCTGCCGGGCCTCGGCGGGAATCAAATCAAAGTTCCAGAGCTTGACATACCCTTCCGGGGTAAGAATCACATGCTCCGGTCGAATATCCCGATGCAGGAGGGAGCGGTGGGCGTGGTCCAACGCATCGGCGATCTGTCGGCAGATCGCCACCGCACTCTCTATCGCCACCCGCTGCCCAGGCCGACTCAGACGGTATTCCAACAGATCGACACCGAAGGCATGCTCCCGCACCAAAAAATGGAGACGCAACTCCGGGTCATACTCCAGGGCATGCATTTTGGCGATATGAGGATGATCCAGGGTGTGCAGCAACAAAAAATTGCGGCGCAAATCGGCCATCCACTGCCCATCCGTGCTGACCAGGGCCGGAATGGTCTGCACCGAGACCAACAGCCCCGATCCCACATCCTGGGCCAGGTAAAAGTCGCCGCCTACCGTACGGAGACCCACTTCGCGAATGATATAACGCCCCGCCAGAGTGGTACCGCTCTTCACCGTCATCCCCCCCTCGGCCGGTATGACGCGCTAGCCCTTGGAGGTAAACTGGAAAACCCCATCCCAATCAGCAGGCGGCGGATTTTCCAGATACTCCTTGCAGCGGGCAACGTAGGTCAAACCGGGACCATCTTGTGGATCCAGCTCCAATATTTTTTCAAACCGCGCCAGTGCCGTGGCAAAATCCTTCGCCTTGTAAGCCTCGCGCCCATGGTTGTAACGGGCGAGAATCTCTGCCATGGTGGGGTCCAACTCTCCCTTGCGGTCCAGCAGTTGGTAGATGGTCACCGGCTCATTTTTGCCGACCACCCGGACAATATCCAACTCACGGGCCTCGATAAACTCTTTGGCCTGCTGGTAGGTGGCGTCGGAGATCATGGTGCCTGAATTATAAAACTTGTTGGCTCCCTCCAGGCGGGCGGCCAGGTTGACCGCATCCCCCATGATGGTGTAGTCCATGCGCTGCTTGGAGCCCATGTTGCCCACCACCATCGGCCCGGAGTTGACCCCCATCCGCACGGTCATCCGTGGCCGGCCCTCCGCCAGCAATTTTTCCCGCATCTGCACCATATGTTTGGCCATATCAATACAGGCATAGCAGCATAGCGTGGCGTGGTTGGGCTGGTCCAGGGGCGCGCCCCAGAAGGCGATGATGGCATCCCCCTCAAATTTGTCCACCGTGCCATCATACTGGGCAATGATTTCGCACATGGCCGTCAAATATTCGTTCAACAACTGCACCAACTCTTCGGGTGTCAGCTTTTCCGAAATGGTGGAAAAACCAGCCACATCGGAGAAAAAAGCGGTCATCTCCCGCGACTCGCCACCCAGGCTGAGTTTGCTGGGATCCTTGACCAGAATATCCACCACCTTGGGGGAGAGATACTGGCCAAACGCCCCTTTGATCATCTGTTTTTGCCCCATCTCCAGCAGATAATAACGCAAAGTGATGGCCGCAAAGCTGAAAAACAGGGCGGTCAGACCATAGGAGAGGGAGATGACCAGACCCTGATGAATATAAAGGTAGGTACCTGCCGTCACAAACGCTGCGGCCGCGACCACAAACGACAGGCTGCGTACAGCGGGGCTGGCGATCAAACCGGCCAGCATGGCCGCCACCATGAGCGCAACCAGAACCCCCGCCTCGGTTCTGTAGTCGGCGGGCCGTAACGGCGCATTGCGCAACAGGGTATGGATGGAATCGGCAATGATCTCCACTCCGTAAACCATGCCAACCGGGGTGTCAAACCAGTCATGGGAGACCTCTGAGGTGTCCCCCAACAGTACCAGCTTGTCCTTGACCCAGTAACTCAGCTCCATCCGCTCATCGTCATCCAGTTTGGATATGTCGATAAACTCCAGGGCACTCAAGCCGGCTGACTGGCTCAAAAAGCGGTTCCCGGCGGGTAACGCTGGAAAATCAATATAAAAATTGCCAAACTGATCCAAAGGGACCGAAATGGTATCCCCCAACTTCAAGACATTGTTTTCCAGGCGGGGCTCCACCCCCAGGTACATGGCCAAAGCCCGGACGGCAAAGGGCCAGCCGTTGATCTGCTCGACGATGGAGGCATGCACCTTCAACCGGGAGAGTGAGGTGACAATGGCACTTTGCGAACTGATGTTGGTGTAGCCGTTTTTGGTCACCGCATTGAGGACGGGGGTGGCTTCATTCATTTTGACAAAGGTATGGCCGCGAAACTCTGCCTGGGAGACCAACATGACAGAACCGGCTTTCTGGAAGGATTCGGCGGTCGGCTGATCTTCCCCGTACGAACTGGGAAAATCCATCAGCAAGTCGACTGCAACCACCCGGGCCCCCAGGGCACGCAAATTTTCCGCTATCTTGCCGACATCCGTGCGGCGCAAAGGAAAGCTGGCATATTCTTTAAAAAAATTTTCATCGGTATTGACAATGACAATCTGATCTTTGGAAAATTGGGTCGCCTCCGGCTTGGCCATGTTCATCCGCAACAGATGCCGGAATGAAATGGTCTGCTCCTCCAGCAAGGCGAATACCTCGTAGTACTCGGCCGGGACGGCCAATAAAAAAAACAGTACGGTCACCCATAGATCATAACGCTTGAATGCTTTTTTCATGGTTTCGGCTTTCCCCCTCTACAGGGTTGTCGGTAGTCAGACGGAACAAATCGACCTAAGAACAAATCGACCTAAGGGGAGTATAACCCCCCTTAGGTCGAATATACAGGTACTATGTAAGGATTTTAACGGGTTGTCATCAACCGGTGATGCAGCCACCGGTCGGCGAATCTCAGCCCTGCCCAGCCGCTTTGAGCATATCCTGCAACTTCAAAGCCCCCTCCTTTTTCAACTTGTCCAGCCGCAGGTCATGATAGGCCTTGATCAACATGGGATAGAGGTCCGTATCGTCGGCATTGCTCTCAAAATATTTCTGGTAGAGATCCATGGCGGTGACGGCGATCCCCTTGTCTTCCAGGAAAATGGCCTTGGAAAAGCTGTCATTCGGGGAGGTCTTGTCAATCTGGGCCAAGCCTGCCGCAACCTGAGCCTCTTCCTCCGCACTCAACCATTTGATTTTGCCCTCTCTCTTGGGTGCATAAACCGATTCGCCCCCTTTGACCACCAACACCTGGTAGTTGTGTTCACCAGGGGTCAGCGCAGGCACTTTGAAGCGCACCACCGCAGCGTCCGTCGCGGGCACATCGTGGCTGTTGCCATCAATCACCAACTTGTAGGCATACTCCGCGCCCATGCCGGACCAGACCAAGTCGGGGTAGGCATTCGCGAGCGTGACCTCTGAAATGGTGTCCAGCTTGACGTCGGTCGACTTTTTCTCGACGCTGCGCCGCACGGTGGTATACCGTTGTGCCTTCTCAAACCGTTGGCTGAGGCCGGAAGAGAGGTTGCCGGAATCCTGTTTTGCCTCGGAAAGGCTGCCCGAAACCGCCTTGGCATCGGCCTCCGTGATCTCCACCACCGAACCGGCTGCGATCTCCTGGGTCAGGTTGGTGGTCTGGTTGACCAACTTGCCGCTCCCGTCCGCACCGGTCTTGATCTGATAGCCCGCAAACAAAAATTTGTTGCGGTCCACCTTTTTCCACTCCTTGCCATCTTTGCTGACCTGGACATCCCCCTGCACCTGGGTCAACATTGCCACCGGCGGCCCCCCGGCCATGGCGTTCATGGTGAGCCCCAACCACAGAGACGGCACCAGCAAAACACTCAATTTTAACAGACGACTCTTCATATGTTTCCCTCCCAGGAAATAGTATTGATGACGGACGGGTCTCCACAGAGACTCACCCCCCGACGCCGGGCCGCAAAAAAAACTGCCCAGGGTGAATCCCTCGCCCAATTAACCACCTGCCTTGCAGCCGGTCAACAACCGGCCGGCACCGGGCCTGGAGGCTGAACACAGCCCCCAGGAACACCATCATAGCAGCTTTTTTTGACGGATGCTGATTTTTTTTAACAGACTCAACATTTTTTGACTGTTAATCCCGGCGCAAAACGGCGCGGGAAGCACGATCCTCAATGCTGGCGCATGCTGCGCATTTTTTCAATAAAGCGATCAATGATGCCAAACGTTTCTCTGGTCGTGGTAAGCTTGGGAATGCCTTCCATCCGATTTTCCGGCGTATGGATGACCTGATTGCGGTCATAAAATATCTGTTTGGTGATGTTGCCATCCTTGTCGTACCAGGCCCCGGGACCATGCAGCATATCGTCGGCGTATTGTTGATCCCGTTTGACCCCTTTGTCTGCTCCTGCCATCCAGGTTGGCAGCTGTTTGCCGGTATTGGCATACAGCCACAGGGCCTTGCCGTGCCGTTTGCCGTTTTCGTAGGGCATCTCCTCCCGTTCGCCGCTCCAGCCATAGGTGATCCACACTCCGGCCTTGAGTCCGTTCCTGAATTCACCTTTTTGTCGAATGCGAGGGGGGCGTTGTTCGGCAATCTCTTCGGAACTTTGGGGATAATAGGCTACAATCTCTCCATCGAACCGGTCGAGGGTGCCTTTGATGTAGGCCACACCACCGCGCATATCCAGGGTGGCCAAGTCGACCGGATCGCTCCCGCAGCCTGCCAGGAAAAGCAACAGCAAGATAAGCGTTGGCAGGCGTATGGTCTTCATGCACCCCTGGCCTGTCGTTGTCATCGCGTGTACTCCCGTTCAGAGGGTGTGTCTACAGAAAATATTCCTTGATCGCCTGAATCATCTTGCCAAAAAAGCCCGGTCCCTTTTGTGCGTCGGCTGAGTCCAACTTGTCGATACCGTCCCGCCGGTTGGGAGGGGTGGGAATGAGCCGGTTGCGATCATAGAAGACATTGTGGGTAATATTGCCTTTCATGTCGTACTCAAAACCGCCCCCGTGCATCATGTCGGCCGCATACTGCTGTTCCCGTTTGACGCTCTGATCGGGATAACGCCACTTGGCCAAGCCGTGCCGTTTGCCATTCTCGTAGGGAATCTCTTCGGTCTCGCCATTCCAGCTGTAGGTAATCCAGGTTCCCTCTTTGCGCCCTTTCAGGTAATTGCCCTCCTGGGCGATGCGGGGTTTGGTTTTTTGCTCCTGCTCTTTCGGATCCGCAGGAAAATAGACAACGACGTGGCCGTCGTAAGGGGTGGAGGTTCCTTTGACGTAGGCGATACCGTTCCGTACATCCAGATCGGAAAGTTCCGTTGGACCCTTGCTGCATCCCAGCAACAGAGCCAGCAACAAAACACAATAGGGTAACAGCAAAGAACCGGTGCCTGTTTTTGTTATCTTTATGATTTTCATGAGCAATCCAATGTATATCTGACTGTGCCGTTGATCACAAATCCTCAGAAAGCCGGATCGAAGGGCAGGAGATTCGGACTGGCTTTCAACAGTTCACTGTGGGGAGTATCGCTTTTTTTCTTCAGCTTGGGAAGAAAAAAACCGATTTTATCCACATGGGGCAGTGGTTTTTGCCCCTCCTCCAACATCAGGGATACTATTACGGAAACGGTGAGGTGGCATCATGAACGCCGGTTTGATTGGTCAATATGGCTCCGTTCAACAGGGCAGTCAGTTCATGGAGGCAGGTGGAATTTTTTCCCGGTCCCCGGTAGCTGTCGGTGGTGAGTCTCGTGCGGTGTTGCGACGGGATGCGGTCGATCTGTTAGGGTTGGATACCATCGACAGGGCGTTCAAATTGCTGAACGAGCAGGATACCATTCCTGTCCCCGAGGCGGTCGGGCGGGCCATTCGCACGTTGGTTCAGCAGGTTCTCGATGAGTTGCCGGGTGGAGGTCGGTTGTGATCCGTTCGGCTGGGTGTGGTGTCAGGTGGACGAAACCGGTTGTCTGAGCCACGGGGAAAAGGGAAAGGGACGCCGGTCGGAATTGTTGGTCAAATAGAGAAAAATATGGTAGATGTAGCGGCTTAACTGCCCTCCGAAGCTGCGCACGCGCAGATCATAAGGCGTACAACCTGTCAACAGGGTCACTACCTGCCAACCAACCACCAACAGCACAAGCGTCTCTGCCATCCCATAACAGATGACCAGAATCAACATGGAGCCCAACCGCCCCCACAGCCCCCGCGCCATGCGGTGACCCACCCGTGACCAAACAGCTTCCATCATCGTGTGCATACAAGCCCCCCCTAGTGGGTGACAACAACGCCAACCGGCTGACCCTCCACCACCTGCTGCAGAGCCGACCGAAACAGATTCGCATCCTGAAACCGATCCGCCGGCTGCTTGGCCAATGCCACCCGCAACACCGCATCCAACGCGGTCGGCAGATGGGGCTGGAGCTGAGACGGGGGCTGGGGAGAGAGATTCAATACCCGCTGCATGATACCCGGCACCTGCTTGCCCGGAAAAGCCTGCACTCCCGTAAGCAACTCATACAGAACGACCGCAACGGAAAACAGATCACTGCGCGGGTCCAGACGGTGCCCCATCAACTGCTCAGGCGACATATAACCCGGCGTGCCCGTGATGCTGCTCCAGATGTCCGGGGCATTGATCCGCTGCGCAATGCCAAAATCGGTCACCTTGACCTGATCGTCATCCAGCAACATCATGTTGGCGGGCTTCAAATCCAAATGCATCACCCCACGGGTGTGCATGTAGGAGACCGCATCCAGCATACGGATAATCAGATCAACACTCGCCCGCCACCCGAACGAGAGACCGCGCTCCAGACATTTTTTGAGTGTCTCGCCCTGCAACAGCTCCAACACGATGAAAGGCCGCCCCTCCTCCTCGTGATAGTCGTAGAGCGTCACTATGTTGGGATGGCTGAAGGATCCAAACAGCCGCGCCTCATAACGCAAACGCGACACCAACCGCTGGCCACTCTCCTCCGCCAGGCGACCGGGATCCACCGTCTTGATGGCAACACGGCGATGGGACTCCGGGTCCAATCCCTCATACACCAAACCGCTGGCACCCTGGTACAACCGTTTGATGATCTGGTATCTGCCGAGTTGTGTGGGTTCCATCGTACTCACCGTGACCACCCCAACCGATCTGCCTGCTGTCAATGGGAATCCAGATAATTTTGCGCCAAACGCACATAATTGCTGTTGGTGGCTGCAATGGCCTGGCGGGCCCGATCGTCCAGAATACGGACCGAACGGGCCGGAGAGCCCATCCATAACTCACCAGCGGGCACCCGTTTGCCCGGCGTCACCAGGCTGCCAGCACCGATCATGGCCTGTTCTTCCACAATGACCCCATCCAGCACAACCGCAGCAATGCCCACCATGCTGCGGTTGTGCAGGTGACAGGCATGCAGGGAGACCTGATGACCAATGGTCACCTCATCTCCGATCAACAACGGAATACCGGCAGGATTTTCCGGTGTGGGACGCGCCACATGCAGCACGGAACCATCTTGAATATTGGTGCGCTCCCCAATGCGAATATAATGGACATCCCCCCGAATAATGACACCGGGCCAGATGGAACTGTATGCACCAATATGCACATCACCGATTACAACGGCGTCGGGATGGACGAACGCCGTCGGATCAATGGTCGGAAAAATCCCCTGATAGGGATAAATAGGCATCTTGACTCCTCCCTGTTGAGCAAAGCCAGGAGATTAACGGCAGCGACAAATCCGGTCAAGTGCTGTCTGCAGGAATGGGGCCATTACTGTGCGGCCTGTGGTCCGGCCCCGCCCTTCCGCGGGGCATCGATTATGGTGACGGCTTAAATTTTCGTAGCGGTTTATTGGCGGATATGTGACAATCGGGTCGCTGTCTGGCTTGTCGTTTTTCCATTGAAGGTTGATCCCATGACATTCCATCTGGATATCGCTGTTGCTCGCCTCGCTCACCTTGATCTGGAGATGCGGTTGGAATCCATGATAAAGGCACGGGACGCCATCGATCCAATCTCTCTCAGTCTGCCCGCTGCAGAGCTGTGTGAACTGGGGGTCTGGTTGACCCAAAACCTGGAGCAGGGCGTTGGGCAGCACGACAGCCGCTATCAGCTCGTCGCCGTCCATGAACGGTTCCATCGCAAAGCAGAGCGGTTGATGGCTTCGCTGGCAGACAGCCATACCGCCTTCTCGTCACAACGGTGGGACAACGATCTCGAGGAGATTCGCCGGCTCAGTCGAGAAATTATTTTTCTGCTCACCTCCATCGAGTTGGAATATTTGAACGAGCAGCATCGCAGTGACTGGCTTGCCCATCCCTTGCAAGGGTTGTTGAGTCGCCTGTTCAATGATCACCGTCCCCATATTGTGCTGTCCGGGGAGGAGGATATTCTGGATGTCAGCCATGCCCGACTGGTCCATTTGCGTTGGCTGGAGAGCATGTTCAAGGCCTTCCGCAATCGCGGTCGGCACCTGTTGTTGGACTCCGGCGAAAGTTGTGCGTTGGGTCTCTGGATTCAGCAGGTCGGCTTGCCCAGGCATGGGGATTTGGAGGCCATGACAGCGTTGGACCTTGCCCATCAACGCTTTCATACCCAGGCTGACGCGACCATCAGGCATCTCCAGAAAAGGCGGGATCTGCAGGCCGAAGAGAGTTATGGCGAGGTCCAGGTTGTCAGTCGCGAAATTCTTTATCTGTTGTCGTTCATCGAAAGCAAACTCCTCGACAGCTCTTCCATCCGTCGCACCCGGAGTCTTGTCCGCTAATCCGTCATGCCTGTCGTCATGCCTGTCGTCATGCCTGTCGTCATGCCTGTCGTCATGCCTGTCGTCATGCCTGTCGTCATGCCTGTCGTCATGCCTGTCAAAAATTGCCGTCAGATTTTCGTCAACCTCCGCAACCTTCCCCTCCCCTTGAACAATTGCAGGGGTCTGGGGAGCGTCACGCTCCCCAGCGGGGTGCAGGGGCGGAGCCCCTGCATGTAAGGGCGCGTTTTCCCAAAGCAAATTTTCGCAGAAAATTTGCGCAACGCGCCCAAAACCGCCCCGCAGGGGCGACCTTGGGAGGGCGGCAGCCCGACTCGCACGGTCATGTTATGGAAAATGTTTGGATAAGAAAGCAGAACGTTCGGATGCTTGGATAAGAAAGCAGAACGTTCGGATGCTTGGATAAGAAAGCAGAACGTTCGGATGTTATGCTTGATTGTATGACGCTTTTTGCTTGATACAAGGCCAGGATCGGTTTTTTTCCAAGCCATGCCTCATTTGGCCAGCTCTCAGTCGGGCTGCCGCCCTCCAGGAGTGCCCCTGCGGGGCGTTTTGGGCGCGCTGCGCCCATTTGCTGCGCAAATGGGCTTTTGTGAAAGCGCGCCCTTACATGCAGGGGCTTTGCCCCTGCACCCCACCGGGGAGCGTGACGCTCCCCGGACCCCTGCAATCGTTTGAAAGGATTAGAAAAGTATGGGTGGGGTCACCATGTTGGCGCATATGGGGCTTTGCCCCTGCACCCCACCGGGGAGCGTGACGCTCCCCGGACCCCTGCAATCGTTTGAAAGGATTAGAAAAGTATGGGTGGGGTCACCATGTTGGCGCATATGGGGCTTCGCCCCTGCACCCCACCGGGGAGCGTAACGCTCCCCGGACCCCTGCAATCGTTTGAAAGGATTAGAAAAGTATGGGTGGGGTCACCATGTTGGCGCATATGGGGCTTTGCCCCTGCACCCCATCGGGGAGCGTGACGCTCCCCGGACCCCTGCAATCGTTTGAAAGGATTAGAAAAGTATGGGTGGGGTCACCATGTTGGCGCATATGGGGCTTCGCCCCTGCACCCCATCGGGGAGCGTGACGCTCCCCGGACCCCTGCAATCGTTTGAAAGGATTAGAAAAGTATGGGCAGGGCTCAGGTCATGTGGGACTTCGCCCCTGAACCGGTTTACAACACACATTAATTGGCAAGCAGCTTGCATTAACGATCACTACCTGGGCAGGGCAAACCCGGAGAGCACCATTTCCATGACAGTCGATTTGCCAACGCACAACAGACGCCAACCAACTCTGGCAGGAGGATTCATGAACACTGAAGAAACAGGGGGCTCCTACACCCGCCGCCACGGCAACGGACTGCTCGACCGGATCTCCGTCCGCGCCATGCCCAACGGACTGCGCACTCCCGCACTGCATGTCCGCAACCGCTGGTCCAGCCTGAAACCAACCGTGTTCGTCCCCTTCAACCGGACCGCCACCACCCTCTGGTCAGAAAAGGCAGGTGTCTGATGATTTATCCCTGTATCTACACCCCGGTTCTCTTCCCCCAGGGGGGCAAACGGCTGGGCGTCCATATCGGCCACTACTCCGCCCTCAACAGAGCTAACCACGCAGGAGTTCGGCCACAAGGAAAGCGACGTCCAAGCTCTGCGCTGCGTTGAGCCTGGGATCACAGGTGGTTTCATAGCGTTCGGTCAAATGCTCCTCGCGAATTTCATGCGAACCACCCAAACACTCCGTCACATTGTCGCCAGTCAGCTCAAAGTGTACACCACCCGGGATGGTACCCTCCGCCCGGTGAATGGTAAAAAAGCTCTTCAGCTCCGACAAAATGGCGTCCATGGAACGGGTCTTGATCTTGCCCGGTGCCTCGTAGGTGTTGCCGTGCATGGGGTCACAAACCCAGACAATTGACCGCCCCTCTGGTGCCATGGCGCGCAGCAGGGGCGGCAAAACCGTCTCAATCCGGCTATGACCACAACGGCTGATCAGCGTCAACCGGCCCGGCTCATTCTCCGGGTTGAGACGGTCACAGAGACCAAGCAACTCATCCGCCGTCGCCGTGGGACCAATCTTGACCCCAATGGGATTTTTGACCCCACGCAAAAACTCCACATGGGCACCCTCCAACTGTCGGGTCCGCTCGCCAATCCATAACATGTGAGCGGAACAGTCATAGTAATCACCCGTAAACGAATCACGACGGGTCAACGCACTCTCATACTCCAAAATCAACGCCTCATGACTGGTAAAATATTCCACATCATGCAGCACCGAACCGTGCTGGCCCCCATTGATACCAATCGCCTTCATGAAACGCAAACTCTCCCCCAACTGATCCGCCAGTTGCGCATACCGCTGGCCCTGGGGACTCTGCGCCACAAAATCCTGATTCCAATGGTGCAGTTGCCGCAAATCGGCAAATCCGCCACCCGTAAAGGCACGCAACAAGTTGAGGGTGCTGGCGGCCTGAAAATAGGCCCGCTCCAACCGCCTCGGATCCGGCACGCGCGCCTCCTCGGAAAAATAGGGCGCATTGACCGACTCGCCACGAAAACTGGGCAGCGAGACACCATCCTGAACTTCCACCGAACTGGAACGAGGCTTGGCAAACTGACCCGCAATCCGACCCACCTTGATCACCGGCTTGCCAAGACCATAGGTCAAAATGACCGCCATCTGCAGCAATACCTTCAACTTGTCCCGAATGGCATTGGCCGTGAAATCGCTGAACGACTCCGCACAATCCCCCCCCTGCAAGAAAAAAGCTTTCCCACACGCCACTTGCGCCAAATGCTCCTTGAGGTCACGCACCTCCCCCGCAAAAACCAACGGCGGATAACCGGAAAGGTTGCCATACACCTCCTCCAACACGAGAGGATCCGGCCATTCCGGTTGTTGCAACGCTTCAAATTGTTTCCACGACAAAGGATGCCAAACAGTGGAGGTGGTGGTGGGCACGATGCAGATTCCTTGCTGAATAAATGTCACTGATGTTTGGGGCAACCAGAGTACAGAGCCAGCCAAAACCCCCTCCAGAGGGTCACGAACCGCCCCCGGACTCGCAAGCTGTCAAAACTCGCCCCCCCACACCATATCGAAACCAGAGAGAGGCAACGAGGAGAACAGCCACCCGGTCAAAAAAAAAACGGCAACCAATCCCTTACCAGGGCATGAAACGGTTCATGAAACTCATCGGTCGGGTGGCACCGTTCATGTCATAGCTCATGATATTGACCGCCCCCGCCATGACATGGACAGCCTGCGACATGGCCGACATATCCTTCGACATGCCGCCAAGCACATTCAACTTGCCGGAAATAGCCTCCATGGTCTTGGTCATGGAGACCATGTTGCGACTCATCTCCAGGGTGCTGCGGTCCATCTGGGCCACACTGGTACCCATGGTGGTCACCGCATCCGACATCTGCTCCACGCTGGTGGACATGTTCTGCATATCCACCGACATGGTCTCCATGTTGTCGCTGATATACTCCAAATGGGTGGACATCAACTCCACATTGTTGGAAAGCATGCCAATATTGCTGGAAAGGTTGCCCATGTTGACCCCCATCTTGGGATCAATGGAGGCCGCCATTGTCCGAATATCCTGCGTCAAGCTGTAAATCAGGAAAAATCCATACATGGCCAGAATGATAAACGCAAACAGCGAGGGGTAAACGATGAGTTCCCACCGCCGCGCACTCTTGTCAAAGCTTTTGGCAAACTCCGCCAAAACCATACCGGAACAGTCCCCGCATTCGGCAAACTTGCCGGCGGGAATGACGGGATAGACATCGCGTTCCCGCAATCGTTCGCGACCGCGTTCACTACGGCTCTGCTCGTTGTCACACGGTCGTGGAGCAGAGGCTGGGGGCTCCGTGGGGGATTGATCATCCGTCATGGAATGATAACTCCTTGTTTAATCTGCTTTCCTTTGTTGCTCTCTTTTTTTGGTGGTGCCAACTCAGGATAGAGTTGAGCAGCCAGACCAAAAAACTCCTCGGCGGCTTTACTGCCCGCAGATAACTCAAACACGGCCCGACCCTCACTGAAAGAGCGTCGATAGGCAGTACGTTGGCAGATGCGGTTTTCCAGCAAGGTCACGCCGGCCAGGGAAGCCAACGCCCCCTCCGTTTCATGTGATTCCCGAATGCCCGGGTGGGTATCGGCCCGGTTGATAAACAGCAAAATTTCCGGCCGTTCCTTCCGGTTGATCACCGTCTCGTTGATAATATCGCGAAAACGGGCCGTAGACCAGACATCGGCTTGACTGGGCGGCACCGGAACCAGAATACGCTGCGCCATGGCAATGGCCTGCCGCATCGCCCAAAGATTGGAGGCCCCGACATCCACCAAAACCTCTCCCTGATGCTCCCGCATGATCTTGGTCGGATTGCTCTCCGGACGAAAAACCGTAATGGCCGGAACCACCCCTTCGTCCCGGCGCACCTCCGCCACGTCGCTGAGCGTGGACTGGGGATCCAGATCGAAGGCTACCACATTTTCGCCCATTCCAGCCAGCCAGATGGCCAGATTAAATGTGATCGTGCTTTTGCCACAGCCGCCTTTCAAATTGCCAATCACAGTGATCATGGTGGTTGTTCCTGGATGTACACAGCCGTTGGTCCATACACAGAAGCAGTAAACCGTCTGCGCAGTAGGGTACAGGATCCAGGGTGTGTTTGAAAACCGCCCATCGTCATCATAATAAAAATAGAGAAGGGGTGGGCAAACCGCCACCCCTCCGCTTGATTGCTGCCAACTTTTTTTCTGTTTGACCTGGCAACCCGGCCATCGTCACGCAACGCACCGGTTTGGCGAACATCCCCGCCGAGGGCGCAGCACGCCGTCCACCGGAGACTGCGGCCCTCCTGAAGCGTTTCAAACCCGTATGGGGGCAACGCCAAACGGGTCTAAACACAGGTCAAATCCACCCGGTGGCGGCATACCCACCACCGGAGGCGTGATGCAGACAGAGTTCCGACAACGAAAAACTATTTGTTGCCAGAGTTCTCTTCTGCCTGGGGAGCAGCTTGCTGTTGCGGTGCATTGGCCGGTCCATTGGGACCACCCCAACCGCCGGGACCACCATAGCCGGGACCACCCCAACCGCCGGGACCACCCCAACCGCCGGGACCACCATAGCCGTTGTTCCAGCCGTTGTTCCAGCCGTTGTTGTTGTTCCAGTTGTTGTTCCAGTTGTTGCCACCATTGCCATAGCCATTGCCAGAGCCGGCGACATCGCCTCCCATATTGAAGCCAAAATTGCCATTGGCACGGCCATTGCCGTTGCCATTGCCCGCCATGTTGTTGCCCCAGTTGTTGTTGTTATTCCAGCCATTGTTGCCCCAACCATTATTGTTGCCCCAACCCGGGCCCCAGGCGGACGCATCGCCAGCACTCATGAAAGCGGCACTTCCCAAAATTGCAGCAACCGCCAACGCACTCAGACTTTTTTTCATTTAGATTACTCCGTTAAATTATGAACACTCAAAGAAAAGACAGGGAGATATTGAATAGACAAACAGATCTGCTGCACAGTCCAAGGGTGGGCCCGGCGACAAACGACCTGCTCCGACCAGAGAGGTATTCCATCAAAGGGACCAAAAATTGGCTACCAAGCCAGCACCATCATAAACCCACTCATTACCAACCCCACACCGGTGTTGATCACCAGCCCCAACCGGGACCGTTCCAACCCGGATTCCAACCACCCGGATTCCAGCCACCCGGACCCCAACCACCTGGGCCCCAGCCGCCGGGGTATCCACCCGGGTATGAACCGTTGTTCCAACCGTTATTCCAACCGTTGTTCCAACCGTTATTCCAACCGTTGCCCCAGAAGTCGTCCATCCAACCATCGACATCCAGGTTGGCTTCCACGCGGAAGTTCAGCTTGCCCCAACCGTTTCCCAGACCGTTCCAACCGTTATTGTTGCCCCAATAGTCGTTCCAGCCCTGATATCCCGGTCCGTTCCAGCCGTTGCCCGGTGCCCCCCACCCGTTACCCGGCCACCACCCCCAGGCCTGCGCCGGACGGGCAACGGACAGACAGACGGCGCACAATGCCGCCGCAACAACCAACTTTCCAAGCGTTTTCTGCGTCATGGCAGAACTCCTTCCCTCAACAGGAAAATAGAAAAACCCCGTTGTCAACCGCCGCACACCACCCCAAGCATGGAACATGAAGGTGGTCGCGGTTATCTGCCCCCATAACCCCTGTTGCGTCGTTCATAGGGAGGTTCGTACGGGGCCGCGTCGGAGGGAGCTGGACGGGAATAATAGCCATACCCCTCCTCCGGGGGAGGGGGCGGCCACCCATCATGCCGACCCCGATTCCATCCACCACCGTAAGGAGCTGACCAGGGTCGCTCCCGCAAGGGTGTCTCGCCTCCAAGGTAGGGCTCCTCTCCCCCAGAATAGGGATACTCCCCACCGACGTACCCCTCCCCACGGTAGACGGGGGCGACACCACCATAAGACCAGCCGTATTGCTGCTTCCGTGCGTTCCAGTCATGATCCACCCAACCACCACCCTGCGCCCAGGGGTCAAAACCCAACACCGGATCTCCCCACCTGTTGGCCCCCCAAGGATCATAGAGGCGGTAAGGCACGTAACGCCGCTCAACGGCCTCGGCACCCGGTTGACCCCCACGAACCGGCGGTTCCACCCCGCGATCCTGACGCGACGGGGGGGGCGGCTCCGCAACGTGCCGATCCTCGGCGACCGGCGCACGCTTGCCGTCATCGGATTGCACCTGCCGCATGAAGGAGCCTACAAACTTGCCAAAACCTTGCCCCATGGTGGCAAGCTCTTTCTCAGACGGCGCATCGGTCGCCCCCATGGGCGACGGGGTAAACCCGGTCAACAACACAAAGATGGCCGACCAGAAGAGAGACCAAAAAAAAGAAAACAGATGCCGCAATAGGTTTTTCATTGTTGTCTTCAGCAAGCGCAAAGCCCAAGCAGCAAAAAAAAGAGTACTCCCAGCGGGTGATTATCAACACTTATAAGAAATAACACCAGGATAAAAAGATGCAACCGCATTATCAGAATATTATTAAAATCTAATATACCCGTTTCAACAGCCCATTGCAAGAAAAAAAAATGGCCTCTTCACTGTCCGCTGAAAAAAGGAGCCGTGCTTGCCTGCGACCAGCACAGGTGATATTGAACGATGCCGTTCAATGGCCGTCCGGTTAAACGGCTTGATCAGGCCGCACATAAGCAGCGGTGCCATAAAAATGCGCGTTGCCATCCCGACAGAATGTTTGCCAATGGTTGCGATCCGTGGAGAGTCGATTGTAGAATGGCCTGTTACGGGGGGCCAACCCCTCTCCGTTGTCGCGTCCACTGTCGGACGGTTCAGGAGCCCCCCCGGGGGCCATGTGGGCACCGGGGGGGGTAACGGCAACAATGGGCAGGATCAGGCTGTTTTGTTAGCGGAGTGCGGCCAGGGCGTCGGCATAGTTGGGCTCTTCAACAATCTCCGGAACCTGCTGTGTGTAGAGCACGGTACCGTTGCCGTCCAGCACCATGACGGCGCGGGAAAACAGGCCGGCCAGGGGGCCGTCGGTCATGCGGACGCCGTAGGCCTCGCCAAAATTTCTGCTCCGCATTTCCGATACGGAGTGGACCGCCTCCAACCCTTCGGCCGCGCAGAATCGTTTGTGGGCGAAGGGCAGGTCCAGGGAGATGCACAGGACGGTGGTGTTGTCCAGTTGGGCGGCTTCCGCGTTGAAACGCCGGACCGAAGCGGCGCACACACCCGTGTCGACGCTGGGAAAAATATTGAGTACCAGACGTTTGCCTGCAAAGCTTTGCAGCGACACATCCACCAGATCGGTGCCGGTCAAGTTGAAGTCAGGGGCTTTACTGCCGACAGCGGGCAGGGTGCCGCAGGTATGAATGGGATTTCCTTTGAACGTAATCTGGGCCATGCGATTGCTCTCCTTACGGGTTGGGGGGAATCGAGAATTGGTAATGGTATGCTGACAGGAAAGAGAGGTCAATCATAAACACGCAGCCAAGCACTCAGTATGCGCAGGTAACGGTTCAGCCAGACAGGGATTACTGCCAATCACAGCCGGGTCAGGGGGAAAATTGTGCCAGAAATTTATGTTGATGGAGATGCCTGTCCGGTGAAGGAGGAGGTGATGCGGGTGGCGACGCGCCATGGATTGGTTGTGCATATGGTCAGCCATCAATGGATGCGGTTGGGCAACTGGCCGCCCAGGGTTCGGGTGGTACAGGTCAGCAAGGGAACCGACAGTGCAGATGATTGGATTGTGGAGCATATTCAAGCGGATGACATTGCCGTCACGGCGGATATTCTGTTGGCGGGTCGTTGTCTGGAGGTGGGGGCGCGGGCCATCCATCCCAATGGCAAGCCGTTTGATGTGGAGAGCATCGGCATGGCCATTGCCATGCGTGATTTGATGGCCAATTTACGGGATGTTGGGTTGATGGTGGGGCAGACGGGCAGTTTTACCAAGCAGGATCGTTCCCGTTTTCTGGGGGCGTTGGAGAATGCTGTGCAGGCCAGTTTGCGCAACAAAAAACAGGGGATTGCGTCCAGTTCCCCGCAATCGGGGCCGTAAAAGCCTGGGCTCCGGGGAGTGTCACGGTGGGGTGCAGGGGCAAAGCCCCATATGCGCCAACATAATGACCACGCCCATGCGCTTTCTAATCTTTTCAAACGATTGCAGGGGCCTGGGGACCGTCACGGTCCCCAGTGGGGTGCAGGGGCAAAGCCCCTGCATGAGCGGGCGCGCTTTCTCGTAAGCCCATTTGCGCAGCAAATGGGCGCAGCGCGCCCAAAACGCCCCGCAGGGGCACTCCTGGAGGGCGGCAGCCCGACTGAACGCTGGCCAAGTTTGGGAGGGTTTGAAAAAAAAACCGTTCCTGGCCTTGTATCAAAAAAAACTGAATATCCGAACCTTCTGCTTTATTATCCAGGCATTGTCCATAACATAACCGTGCGCGTCGGGCTGCCGCCCTCCAGGAGTCTGCCCCTGCGGGGCAGGTTTTGTGCGCGTTGCGCAAATTTTCTGCGAAAATTTGCTTTGGGAAAACGCGCCGTTCAGCAGGGGCTTTGCCCCTGCACCCCACCGGGGACCGTGACGGTCCCCGGACCCCTGCAATTGTTTAAAAGATGTAAAAACAGTAACGTTCTGTTAACATGACGGAGCTTTGCCCCTGCAATCGTTTGAAAAGATCACGCCTGCCGCTCCTCTACTATTTACAAGCATTTTTAATCTTTTGCGCACAAATTGGCTGAAAAAGCCGATCGCCCTCACCCGTACACGTCACCGTGCGCGCCTCCTGCAATGCCCCCCACTCCGGCTTGTAGAGAGGCACCTCATAACTGGCCTGCACCTGCGCACCGCTGACCGCAAACCGGGCGTGCAGATAACCAAAATGAACGGACTGCATGCCAAACAACCCACCCTTGCCCGCCATTTCACAACCGCTGCCCGGCTCACCTTCGAGAGCAACCCCACCACTACCCGCAATGATCTGGGTCGGCTGCGCATCCGCCTGGATCAGGTTGAATTGATGGGTGTGCGCGGAAACCACCACAGCAACCTTGGCCAGATCGGCTTGCAAACCGGAGTGCTGCAACCCCTGAATCATGACCTCATCCTCCCTCAATTTGCCCTTTTTGACATTGAGCTCATAAGCGGGAATATGCTGAAAAATCCAGGCCGGCCTCTCCGCAGCCAGCAGATGTTTCGCAACAAAATCAAATTGATTTTTATACAGCTTTTCACTCTCTTTGGGATCCTTGTCACGCCTGTTATCCCCGGTACGCACAACATCCAACAAAACCATGCGCAACGACTTCCGGGTCACCACCGGCTGGCCCACACTGCCCCCATAAACCACCGCATCCATCGCAAAGGGCGGTGCCATGTCGTTGGATTGAATCAAACTGCTGCACTGCTGTTTCCCCTGCCCAAAAAAATAGAACCACCCCTCACCCCGATCCTCCCAATCCGACTTGTTCCACGGACTGCCCTTGATAAAACACCCCTCATGGTTGCCACGCAAAATGATCGAAAACCCCTTCGCCATCAGAGCGGCCGACGGCTCAAACAGCTCCTCCTTCCAACCCAACTTGCCCGACGCATTTTTCCAGGAGTCCGCCACACCATGTTTCTGGCCGGAATAACGCATGTCCCCCAAATGGATCCAAAGGGGCGGCAACGCCTCCCCCACCGACGCGCTGGCACGCGCATTCAGCTCACCAAACAACCAGGGGAAAGAGACTTTGGCCTTTTTTTCCGCCTCGGCCTGCTTTTCAGAGCAGTATTGCTCCTTCTCATCCCGGCAACCGGTACAACCAGAGCTGATCAGATGGCTCAATGGCACCCCCCCCTTGGAGAGATCCGGCAACACAACCGGCGTCGCCTTTTTGTCCCGCTTGAGATAACCGGTGGTAAATTTTTGCAACAGCGGATCTTCCGGCTGCAACAGATGCTCGCACACCTTGATCTCCGCAAACCCCTTGCCCGTGGCAACGCTGCCCTGTTTGGGACGTTCGGTCAGGGTGAAGAGCAACTGCTCCTTTTTCATCTCAGGGGTCGCATACAGAGGCGGACACCCATCCTGATCATCGACAATGGCCCGCACCGATACCCCCGGCAACCATTGCCCCGCCACCTGTTTGCCCTCAACCAGCTGTACCCAGTGATAATGGGTCTTGGCCCACCCCTGCGCCGGTTGGCCCACAGCAGTTGCAAGGCCAACACACAACCAGACAGCCACCAATACCAGCCTGCTCATTCCAACAGCCCTCAGCATGGGAACCCCCTCCAGTAGTAAGAGAAATTGATACAGAACCCTAATTGATCCGATAGCCGCCACCCGCAGGGTTGTGCAGCCCCCCCGGGTCGACAGGGGTGCCGGTATTGGCCAGGGTAGTGAGTGGCATGGAGAGATCCCAATCGGCCTTGCCAACGGCATCGGTCAGCAGCTCGCAAAAGGAGTGCAACAGCTTCGGAGCCATGGCCAACTCGATACCATAACTCTCCTGGGGATGAAAACTGACCATATGCCCCCCCTGCTCTCTGGGCTCGATCCGCGCCCGGGTAACCAGAACAGGCAAAGGCCCCAGAGGGGTCTCCCGCGCGACCGCGTCAAATCGGGTGGAAAAATCGGTCTGCGCAACCGCCTGCTGATGCATAAAATCCAGTACAGCCGCACGGGCCAGCGGATCCACCGCCGCCTTGCCCTGCAACCCGCTGCTCACCTCCAGAGCCTGTCGCAAACCCGGCCACAACCGTTTGACAAAACGCCGCGTCAGCCAAAACCGGAACTCGGTGCGGGATTGGGTGTTGATTCTCAGCAGCAGTCGATCTTCCTCCGGCACAAACAGCAGGTGTATCTGGTGAATACGGTGCGCACTCATCGGCAGAAACTCGTCAAAAGGGGCACCGCTCAACCGCTGAACGGAGACCAAAGGCAGACTATAAAGCCGAATGATACGACTCGCAATGTTTATGTGAAATCAGAAAAATCCGACAGAACAAACGCCCCCCCAACAGACGCCCGGAGATCACCCCCAAAAATTATCAACCAGCCACCAAAAATTAGGTTGAAATGTATACGAACAGGTCGTATACTGCTGAGTCATTGTCGTTCCGGGGTTTCTCTGTTGGTGCCAACGTGGGGAGACATGAGCGGTGGCTCGCCAGAGCCTCTCTGTTCCGTGAGGGAGCCCCCCCCGCCGTTGCTTGTACTTACCCGGCTTTTGCGCCGGAGTCCGACGCCGAAGCCACTCCTGGCGCAGAGACAAGGCAAGACAGATGGCTTCAAACTCTCTGGCTTTAACAAACTAAAGGAAAAATGCACAAAGCCGCTCGTTTGGCCGCTCCGATGGTTGTGGTCGGTTGTTGTGGCCGTTGGCGTTGCTGAGCCCGTCGGGAGGGCGAAGGACCAGAGTTGGTGCAAGTGCTTGTAATCAAAAAAATCCGCCGCCACAAGCAGTAAAATTAATGTACGGTCGACAGCCCAGGGATGTGAAGAGGGGGCGGCGTGTTCTCCCTCTGCCATGGTGCAGTCGCCTGCGGAAGACTGACCGGAGTATGCCATAACGTTTTTGGTTAGGGTATATCGGAAGTTCCAATGTGCGCTTCTACAAAGGGGTGCGCACGGTGGAGATTCAGTTCAAGGCAAAACAACATCGTGTAGAAATCAAACAAAATACTAGCATTTAAGGAAAGAGTCACATGCAGAATCTCAAGCGGATGTCGGGTGTTGTTGCCATGTTGGTTGCTCTGGGTCTTTGGGTCGCCGTGCCAGCCCAAGCCGCCGATATGGGCGGTAGTGGTATGCAGACGATGGAAAAGCAGCACAAGGCTGGCAAGAAAGCCAAAAAAGCCAAAAAAGCCAAAAAAGCCAAGAAAAAGGCAGCAGCTACAGCCATTCAGTAAGGGACGACAGCGGCCAACAGGCCGTTTGGCTGGTTACCGGGGTGTACATGAAAGGGCGAGACGGGGAACTGTCTCGCCCTTTTTGATTGTTCAACAGCTTAACCAAGTGAGGAGAGCCATGATCCCGTTTGATCCTGCATTACAGGCTGGTCCCGGTGAAGAGACGGCGGTGACACCCCATGTCAACCAGCCGGCGTTGATTCCACGCGGCCGCAAACAGGGAAAAACCGGCCCCCAGGCCAAAGAGCGTCTGACACAACTGTTGCCCACAATCACCTTGTCCAAAGCCATCGACCGCGCCGAATTGCTGACGCAATGGGGTACACCTTCCCATACGGCCCGATTGGTACTGGAGATCGGTTTTGGCAACGGCCATGCCCTGGCCACCCTGGCCGCACGCCATCCCCAGGACTGTTTCATCGGGGTCGAGGTTTTTCTGGGAGGGGTGGCCGGTCTGCTGCTGCGCATCCAGCAGGGGGGATTGACCAATATCAGGGTCGCCACCCAAAGCATCCATACCGTGTTGCTGGAACAGATTCCCCCGGCCAGTCTGGATCAGGTCATGATCCATTTTCCCGACCCATGGCCCAAGCGATGTCACCATAAGCGTCGCCTGATCCAGGCCCCATTCCTGGATCTGCTCGCCAGTCGCATGCGGCCCTCCGCATCCTTGAGCCTGGCAACCGATTGGCCCCACTATGCCGAGTGGATGGCCGCCGTACTGGCCAAACATGTCGACTTTGACCACCCGGCAGGCTCCACTCCCTTTGTTTCACAACCGGTTGATTGGGTGGAAACCCGCTTCCAACGCAAGGCGCAAGAAGCGGGTCGTACCATCCATTATCTGGCAGCCGTTCGCAAGCTTCCATAACAGGGAAATGCAAAGATAAAAGACTTGGATTTTTTCGTGTTTGGTGCCATCATCTCCCCGTTGTGCGCCTTGTGGGTTGCGTTAAACCGCGTTCAAAGCGGATCTGCCATCCGTTTGCCTTAACCCAGTTGTTGGCCGGGTTGCTGACCGCATCCATGTGGTCCGACTGTTACCCGTCCGGATTTGAGGAGAATTTGCATGCCCCACCATCCTGTTCCATTGACGGAAGTTCCCTCTTCCGCAGCATTATTGCTCTCTTTGTCCCAGTTTTTGCAGGGCACACGCTATTCGGGCACATTGCAATCCCTGCTGACGCGCCGCCCCAACATGGAACAGGACAGCCCGGAGGCTGTTTTTACCGCCATTTTGGATGCCATGCGCAGCAACAATGATCGGGACAGTTTGACCGGTCTGCTGAACACGGCGGCCCTGGAAGAGCGATTGATCAGTGCCTTGGCGTTTGCAGGACGCCATGGCAGCAAGGTGGTTTTGTTGACCATCGGCATTCTGGATTTTCGGGATCTGCGGGATTCGTTGGGCCGAAAAAAGGGGGATTGGCTGCTGCAATGGTTGGCGCAGCAACTGCGCGCAGTCGTGCGCAAGGAGGACTTTCTGGCCAGGGACCAGAATGATTTTATCCTTGGCATGGTTGTCAGCAAGGTGGAGGATGTTGCCCATATTGTGGGCAAGTTGAAAGAGATATTCAGCCGTCCGGTACCCAACCTGACGGAAAGCATTACCGTCTCCCTGATGATTGGTGCCAGCATTTTTCCCAATGATGGCAATAATGTGGACGATCTGCTGATCAAGTCGCAAACGGCCATGCGCCGCAGTCCGGGCAACTGTCAGTATCAATTTTTTTCCGATGAGATGCAGCGGGGGGCCAAGGATCGCATGCAGATGGTGCAAGAGATGCGCGATGGCCTGGAACGGGGAGAGTTTGCGGTTTATTATCAACCCAAAATTGATCTGTTGACCGGTACCATTCTGGGGTTTGAGGCTCTGGTGCGTTGGATTCACCCCGAAAAGGGGATGGTCTCTCCGGCCATTTTTATCCCCCTGGCGGAGGAGAGTGGCTTGATTTTGCCTTTGGGTCTGTTTGTCTTGAAAACCGCCTGCACCCAACTGAAGCTCTGGCATAATATGGGCTATATGCATCTGCACATGGCGGTCAACATGGCATCTCAGCAGTTGCAGGATGACAGTATTGTGCGTGCGGTGGAGGAGATATTGGCCAACACCAAGCTTTTCCCTGACCGTTTGGAGTTGGAGATCACCGAATCCTCTGCCATGGTTGATATTGACAAGACGATCCAGTTGTTGGCCTCCCTGCGTCAACGGGGTATTCAGATTGCGGTGGATGATTTTGGCACGGGGTACTCTTCCCTGAGTTATCTCAAGCGGTTTCCCATTACGACGTTGAAGGTGGATCAATCTTTTGTCCGGGATCTGCCGGGGGATATGGACAGTTTGGAAATTGTAAATGCCATCATTGCCATGGGGCGTTCGTTGGGATTCAAGACGGTGGCCGAGGGGGTGGAGACCTTTGAGCAGGAGGCTGTCTTGCGCACGGCGGGTTGCCATGCCGTGCAGGGGTTCTTGTACAGCAAGCCGATCCCGGCGCAGGATATTACCCCTCTGTTGGGCAAGTCCTACCGATAGGGTATCCTTGTTCAAAAAAGCGGGAACAAAGCGCGCCTCTCCTCTCAGGGGGAGGTTCTCTCCTGGGCCAGGCCCTGGGCTGTGGCCAGTTGGGAGGGGGTCATTTTCAGGGCCAGTTCATCCCGTACCGCCACAGCCCGGGCCTCCCCTGCCAGAGCAGCCCGATGACTCCACAGATAGGCCGCCACATAATCCTGCGCTGCCCCCTGGCCGGCGCGGTATGCCAGACCCAGCTGCAACTGGGCTTGGGCATTTCCCTGTCTGGCCGCTTTATGCAGCCAATCAAAGCCCTTGCCATAATCCTGGAAAACCCCGCTGCCCTCCGTATACGCCATCCCCAGTTGGTATTGCGCAAAAACATTCCCCTGCTCGGCTGCCTCTGTTAACACAGCCAAATGGTTGTTGGTTTTCTCTGTTTGCCTGTCGTACATACCCTCTTCGGCAACCAGTTCCCGTTCCACAAGACGATCCTCTGCCCGCATCAGGCTCTCTTCCCGTCTGGCCGCCGCTTCCGACATTCTGTCGTGTGCGAGCCGCTCCTGCTCAATACGTTTTGTCAACGCCTGCTGCTCCAGCAACCACTGTTTATCGGCGAGTTTTTCCCCTGCTGCCGTGGAGAGTGCCTGTGCTTTGGTGCGGTTGTCCTCGTTTCGCATCCAGGCTTGCCATTGCAGATAGGCATTCTGCTCCTTTTGGCTGGCCAGTTTGCGCAGGTAGGCTTCGCGTCGCAGGCCCTGTTTCCAGTCATCCTTTTGGCGACGGTCCATTTCACGGGCCTGGGCGGCCTGTTCCAGGTATTGGAGGCGGGCGCGCTCCTCTTCTGCCCGGATTGCCCGGTCGCGTCTGATCTCCTCGGCCCGTTCTTGTGCCTCCTCGATCTGGAGATTCATCGTTTCCCGGCGGGCGTGATCCCGGTCGCTTTGCTCTTGTTGGCGGGCGCGCAGTTGTTCTGCCTGGCGTTGGGCCTTGATCTCTCGGTTCAGGGGGGTGTCAGGAGCGGGGGAGGTAGCCTTCTCGGTCGCCTCCGAGGTGGGGGCAAACAGGATAAAGATCAGCAATAGCAGACAAGGCAAACACGACATGGCATGACCTGGGTCGGAGGCGTGGCCAGTGGGAGAGGGGAGGCCAATCCCACCGCATTTCGGCGGTAGCAGGGTATACCGTTTGCGCAAGAAAAATTCATGCCAGATTGATCGGTGTTCGGCAACAAAATCAGGCGGGGTGCAGGGAGCTGGCCCTGCCATTGTTTAGGAGATGAAAAGATTTAACGGCGCAGCTCGGCAAAAAAACGCCCCACCGTCTCCGGGCCCTGGGTCTGATAGAGTTCCATCGCCGCACTGCCCACCACGGCAATCTCCGCCATGCCTGTCAAATGCTGCACATCTGCCGCACTCTTGACCCCGAACCCCACCGCCAACGGCACCGCAGTCGCCTGCCGGCACCGATCCAGGAACTGCTTCAACGCATCATCAAACCGGGTCTGTTTGCCCGTCACCCCCTTGCGGGCGACACAATAACAAAAGCCGTCCGCCAACCCGCCAATGGTGTGCAGACGCGCATCCGGGCTGGTGGGGGTCAACAGTTGAATCCAGGCCAGACCGTTGGCTTGTGCCCCCCAATGGCGACACCAGGCCATGGCCTGCTGCGCCTCTTCGGGAGGCAGATCCGGAATGATCAAACCGCGCACCCCCATCCGGGCCGCTTCACGAATAAAGGCTTCCACCCCATAGGCCAGCAGAATGTTGTAATAGGTCATCACCAGAAACGGGATGGGGTGGCGACGCACACTCTCTTCGATAAAGGCCAAACCGTCCGCCACCCGAAACCCTGCCGTCAATGCCGCCTGATTGGCCTGCGCGATGATGGGGCCGTCGGCAATGGGCTCGGAAAAGGGGATCTGCAACTCCATCAGATCGACGCCATTGGCCACCATCTGATCCACGATCTCCCGATTGGCAGCCAGAGAGGGATAGCCCAGTACCCAATGGGACATCAGCAGCACCGAACGGCGATCCGCCTGTTGCAACCGCTGGCGAATGTAGGTCTCCAATGGGGAGCTTGGGTTGCTGGCACTCTGTTGATTCATGGTGGCATCCTCTCTCTTTGGGAAAACGCGCATTGCAGCGGGGGGTCAAGCCCCATATGCGCTAACATGATGACCACGCCCATGCTTTTTCTAATCTTTTCAAACTATTGCAGGGGCCTGGGGACCGTCACGGTCCCCAGCGGGGTGCAGGGGCAGAGCCCCTGCATGAACGGGCGCGCTTTCTCGTAAGCCCATTTGCGCAGCAAATGGGCGCAGCGCGCCCAAAACGCCCCGCAGGGGCACTCCTGGAGGGCGGCAGCCCGACCGAAGGCTGGCCAAATTGGGCAGGGTTTGGAAAAAAAACCGTTCCTGGCCTTGTATCAGAAAAAAAACCTGAACGTCCGAACCTTCTGGTTTCTTATCCAAACATTTTCCATAACATAACCGTGCGAGTCGGGCTGCCGCCCTCCAGGAGTCTGCCCCTGCGGGGCAGGTTTTATGCGCGTTGCGCAAATTTTCTGCGAAAATTTGCTTTGGGAAAACGCGCAATTCAGCAGGGGCTTTGCCCCTGCACCCCACCGGGGACCGTGACGGTCCCCGGACCCCTGCAATCGTTTAAAGGGAGATCGCAAGCAGGTCAGCGCAATGTGAGACTCCGCAATTGTCAGGAGTCCGTTGTGCCATAATGGGCCGCCTTGGCGCGGATAAAATGCCGCCAACCCGGATCGTCCAGAGCCTCCGCCACGGTAAAAATATCCTTGTCACCCCGCCCGGACAGATTGATCACAACCAGCGCATCCGGGTCACTGCCAGGCAACTCCCGCACCGCACAGGCCACCGCATGACTGGACTCCAAAGCGGCAATGATCCCCTCCCGACGCATCAACAACTGCAAGGCATCGACCACCTCCCGATCGGTCGCGGCGGCAAAACGAACCCGGCCATGGGCCGCAGTCGCCACCTCCGGCTGACTCAAATGGGCCAGAATGGGAGAAACCCCCACATAATCCAACCCGGCCGCCACCGAATGGGTATCCCGCATCTGGCCATCACTGTCTTGCAAAAAGAAGGTTTTATAGCCATGGGCCACCCCCACCGTACTGGCCCCGGAGGCGATACGGGCCGCATGACGACCACTCTCCAAACCAGCCCCCCCCGCCTCTACACCGATCAGGGCCACCGAGGGATCATCCAGAAAAGCCTGAAAAATACCCAGAGCATTGGAACCGCCACCAACACAGGCATAGACATGGCTGGGCAACCGCCCGTGCTGCTGGAGAATCTGCGCCCTCGCCTCCACGCCGATGATGGATTGAAACCAGGCCACCATCTCCGGAAAAGGGTGCGGACCACAAGCCGTTCCCAGTACATAATGGGTGTCGTCCATGCTGCCGACCCAATCACGCAACGCCTCATTGATGGCATCTTTCAAGGTGCAGGTGCCAGAGGTAACCGGAACCACCCGGGCTCCCAACTGTTCCATCCAGAAAACGTTGGGGCGTTGCCGCTCCACATCCTCGGCCCCCATGTAGATCACACACTCCAACCCCATCCGCGCAGCCATGGTGGCGGTGGCAACACCGTGTTGACCCGCACCGGTCTCGGCAATCACCCGCTTTTTACCCATCCGCTTGACCAGCAACCCCTGCCCCATGACATTGTTGGCCTTGTGGGCTCCGGTCTGGTTCAAGTCCTCCCGCTTGATATAGATCGGACGGTCAAAATGGCTGGAGAGATTTTCGGCAAAGGTCAACGGGGTGGGACGGCCAGAAAAATTTTCCATCAACGCCTTGTACGAGGCCCAGAAATCGGGATCGCGGCGGGCCTCCTCGTAGGCTGCGGTCAACTGCCGGAAGGTTTCATGCAAAATTTCCGGAATGAAAGCCCCGCCGAAGGAGCCAAAATATCCGTTGGCCATTTTTTAATTTCCTGTGCCTGAATGGGGTTGGGCCTGTAAAAGGGCAACAGTCATGCGCAGTGCGCGCATCCGGCAACATCAACGCGCAGTCCAATCGGCTTTCTCATCCCGTTCCAACAGTCTCAACGCGGTATGAACAATATTTTCCACAGAAAATCCAAACGCCTGCATCACCTGCTCCCCCGGCGCGGAGGCACCAAAACGGTCCAGGGCCAGAATGGCCCCCTGCTCGCCCACCCAGCGATGCCAGCCCATGGAGGAGCCCGCCTCCACCGCCAATCGACAGCGGCAGTGGGCAGGCAGGATCTGCTGCTGATAGCTCTCCGGCTGTTCGGCAAAGAGCTCCCAGGAGGGCATGGAGACCACCCGCACCCGGGAGACAGCCTGATGCGCCAAAGCGGTACGCGCCGCCAACGCCAGATGAAGCTCGGAACCGCTGGCCAACAGAATGAGCTGCGGCTCCCCCTCGCAATCGGCCACAACATAGGCCCCCTGTGCCAGCCCGGTCGCAGCCGGCTCCGCAGCAAGGGGTGGCAAATTTTGCCGGGAAAAGATCAGCGCAACCGGACGCTTCAACTCGACAGCCAGCCGCCAGGCGGCAACCGTCTCAAAGGCATCCGCCGGTCGCAACACGACCAGATTGGGAATGATGCGCAGCGCGGCCAGATGCTCGATCGGTTGATGGGTCGGGCCATCCTCTCCAACCGCGATGCTGTCGTGGGTCAATATGTAGATGACATGCAGGTTCATCATGGCCGACAGGCGAATGGCTCCCCGCATATAGTCGGAAAAGACCAGGAAGGTGCCGCAAAAAGGCAGCACCCCCTTGTGCAGGGCCATGCCGTTGCACACCGCAGCCATGGCATGCTCCCGCACGCCAAAATGGATGTTGCGGAGCGTATCCCCCTGCAACCAGGTGTTGTTTGAAGGGGCCAGATCGGCCGATCCCCCCCACAAGGCGGGCAGATGGGGAGCCAGGGCATTCATCACCAGACCGGAAGAGACCCGGGTGGCTCTGGCCTTGTCTCCCAAATTCAGAGCCGCCAACCCCTGATCCCAGCCGGAAGGAAGGGTACCGGCTGTTTGCGCCAGAAAGCGGTCCACCTCCGCGGGAAAGTGCTGCTGCAAGGCGGCCAACCGGGCCGACCAGTCGGCCTCTGCCGCCTCTCCTTTCGGCACCAGGGTACGAAAATGGTCCAATGCCTGCTGGGGCACATGAAACGGCTCATCCGGCCATTGAAAAAACTGGCGGGTGTTTTTCATGGCCTCCCGACCGAGGGGCGCGCCGTGGGCCGAGGCGGTATCCGCCCTGGGGGAGCCAAACCCGATATGGGTATGGACCAGGATCAGGGAAGGACGCCGGGTATCCGCCTGCGCCTGCCGAATGGCTGCCTCGATTGCCGCCAGATCCTCCCCCTCCTCCACCCGAATGACCTGCCATTGGTAGGCGGCAAAACGGGCGGCCACATCCTCGGTAAAGGTCAGGGAGGTCGGACCCTCAATGCTGATGCGATTGTCATCATAGAGATAGATCAGTTTGCCCAGGCCCAGATGGCCCGCCAGCGAGGCCGCTTCCGAGGTGATCCCCTCCATGAGATCCCCATCGGAGACAATGGCATAGGTATAATGGTCGACCAGGGGCTCAAATCCCGGTTGGTTGAACTGTTGGGCCAGGGTACGTTCCGCCATGGCCATGCCAACCCCCATCGCAAACCCCTGCCCCAACGGGCCGGTGGTGGCCTCCACGCCGGGGGTAAGCCCCTGCTCCGGATGGCCCGGGGTCCGACTGCCCCACTGGCGAAACTGCTTGATCTCTGCCAGCGAAAGATCATAACCGCTTAAATGGAGCAATCCGTAAAGCAGGGCGGAGCCATGGCCGGGGGACAAGATAAAGCGATCTCTGTCTGGCCAAAGGGGATTGGTCGGGTTGTGGCGCAAAATGCGATGCCACAACACATAGGCCATGGGCGCGGCACCTAACGGCATGCCCGGATGGCCGGAGTTGGCCTGTTCCACAGCATCAGCAGCCAACATGCGCAGGGCGGTCACGCACAGGGAATCGAGCGTATTATTCATGATTGACAATCCGGCAAAAGTGCGGTCACCAGCGCGACCGTTCCATGGAGATACTGTTTAGCACATTTGAGTGGCATGGGTAAATGGATGGGTGTGCAACAATCGCGCAAATGGTGACGGGCAAGAGAAAATTTCCACAAAAGATCACCCGATAAAGGTGATCGGCATAAAAACTGCTTGGCGGTGTGGGTGGGCTGCAAAATGTGCAGGGTTCTCCCCTGCTGTGTCGAGCCCGTGCAGGCTCCTGTGCAACAAAAACTCTATTTCAGCCACCTGGGTTGAACCCTTTGGTGCAAGGTGAGGCGGGGATAATGGGCATGACGGACCACCCGGAGAGAAACAAGGTAGCCGATGCGGTGCATGCCATCCAGGAGCGGATGCAGGCGGCCTGTCGCCGCAGTGGTCGCGACCCGGCCCAGGTCAGGTTGTTGGCCGTTTCCAAGCAGCAGCCGGCTGATCGGGTGCAGGCAGCAGTAGCGGCAGGTCACCGGTTTTTTGGTGAAAATCGTGTCCAGGAGGCCAGGGACAAAATGGCTCTGGTGTCAGGGGATGGTGTTCAATGGCACCTGATTGGCCCGTTGCAACGCAACAAGGCCAGGCTGGCGGCGTCGCTGTTTCAGATGATTCACAGTGTGGACTCTCTTGCGCTGGCGCAGCAGTTGTCGGCCTGCCGCTCGGTCGATGGTGCGACGCCCCCCTCCCCGCTACCCGTTCTGATGCAGGTCAATATAGGCCTGGAGCCGCAAAAACAGGGGGTTGCGCCCGAAGAGGCTCCCGCTCTGGCCCGTGCCATGGCCGCCCTGCCTGGCATTGCCTTGCGGGGTCTGATGGCCATACCGCCCCAAACCGCCACCGCAGCGGCGGCCCGACCCTACTTTCGGGCCTTGGCCGCCCTGGCACGCAAGATAGAGGGGCAAAATATTCCAGATCTCTCCATGCAAGAGCTTTCCATGGGGATGAGTCATGATTTTGAGATAGCCATCGAGGAAGGTGCAACCTGGGTGCGTGTGGGCAGTGCCCTGTTTGGAGAACGATAACGTGCATACAATCCACTCTCTTGTCGTGGGGCGGAGTGCCGGCGGGCTGTTGCGCCTGGCTCTGGCGGTCGGCACTCTTCTGTTGAGCCTGCCTGTTGCGGCGGCGGCTCCCGAAAATTTACAGGCTGGTGCAGAGGCGTTGGCGACCCGCAAGCCGCTGCAGGCGGTGGCCGCGTTCAGTCGTGCGTTGCAGGCGTCCGGTCTGACCCCGGAGCAGAGGGTGGCGGCTCTGGCCGGGCGTTGTGCCGCCCGTTATCAACAACATCTCATCGACAACAATCTGGAGCGGGTGCGCCAGTCCATCACCAACTGTGAGCGGGCGATTGCCATTCAGGCGGACCATCCCCTCTCCCACCGGTTGCGGGGCATCTCGTTGCTGCGGCTTGGCCGTCTGGAGCAGGCGTTGGCGGATTTGAATGTGGCGGTCGCGCTGGACCCGAACGACCCGTTGGCGGTCCTGCATCGGGGGGTTGCCAAAATCCAACTGGGGTTATTGACAGCGGCCATGGAGGATCTGGACAAGGCCATCCTGCTCGACCCGGCCTACCCGAGCGGCTATTATTATCGGGGTCAGGCGCGTGCCCTGCAGGGGCGACATGAGGAGTCTATAGCCGATTTCAGCCAATTTTTGCAAATCATCCAACAGGATTCATCCGCCCATCAGCAGGCAGAACAGGATCGCCTGCTGACAAAGCTGGACCCGGCGTCGGCAGTCGATTTTCAGAAGGCACTGGCGGCGCAACCAGCCGATGGGGTGTTGCATGCCCTGCAAGAGCGGCCTGCACCTCCCCCGGAACCTCAACCCACTCTTCCCGCCGTGGCACCGGACCAGGAGCCCGCAAGCAGCCCGGCGGTGGAGGTGGAAAGCCCGGTGGTGGAGGTAGAAAGCCCGGTGGTAGAGATGGAGAGCCGGGTGGTGGAGATGGAAAGCCGGGTGGTGGAGATGGAAAGCCCGGTGGTGGAGAGGGAGAGCCCCGATGTAATGCCGGAAAGCGAGATTGATGCCGCCATTGAGAGAGAGGTGGAAAAAAACAGGGCACGGGTCGGCATGCCCCACACCAGGGGAAAGTTTTCCTTTAAAATAGAGTCGTTCAGGGAATCTTCCAATGCGGACAGGGCCCTGGGGCAGGCAACCCGTTTAAATCTCAGGGTCTATGTCAAAAAGATAGAGGTCGATCAAAAGTCCCATATTCAGGTTTGGGTTGGGCCATTCGACACCAGCGCGGAAGCGGAAGCGGCCCGTCAACGGATCAAGGCAGCGGGGTACAACCCGGAGCCACCCAGAAAATTTTAGCGCATGTTGATTTTTCACCTGTGTGTGGGGGGGGGCATGTTGGCTCCCCGGCGGGCATTACAGCGTTGGCAAGGATAACAACCACATGATGTTACAGAATAAAACAATTGCCTTTATCGGCGGTGGCAATATGGCGGTGGCCATGATTCAGGGGTTGTTGGCGGCGGGTTGTGCGCCGACCCGTATTCGGGTTGCCGAGCCGGATGCCGGGCAGCGGCAGCGATTGACGGAGCGGTTTCCGATTGTTGTGCTGGCAGAGAATGCGTTGGCGTTGGCGGGGGCTGATGCGGTTGTGATTGCTGTCAAGCCGGGCAAGGTGGATGGGGTGTTGCGTTTGCTGGCACCGGTTCTTGGGCCGGAAATGTTGATACTTTCGATTGCGGCAGGTATTTCGTTGGCGCAACTGCAGCAGGCGTTGCCGGCTGGGCAGCCGTTGGTGCGGGTGATGCCCAACACGCCGGCCTTGATTGGTGCGGGTATTTCGGCCTTGTTGCCCATTCCGACCCTTTCGCAGGAAAAGCGTCATCTGGCGCAGGAGATCATGGCGGTTGCGGGGGATGTGGTTGAGATTGAGGAGGAGAGTTGGATGGATGCCATAACGGCTCTCTCCGGTTCCGGGCCGGCTTATCTGTTTTTGATTGCGGAGGCGTTGTCGGATGGTGGGGTGGCCTGTGGTTTGCCCCGTGGGTTGGCGGATCGGTTGGCGGTCAAGACCTTGATAGGTTCTGCGCGGTTGATCGATGAGACCGGTCAGCATCCGGCGGTCTTGAAAAACCAAGTGACTTCGCCGGGGGGCACCACGATAGCCGGTTTGGAGCAGTTGGAATCGGCTGGGGTACGAGCTGCGTTGATGGCGGCGGTACGGGCGGCCTGGAGTCGTTCCCGTGCCTTGAGTGGTTAGCGAACGATCATTTTTTAATCTTTTAAAACAATTGCAGGGGTCCGGGGACCGTCACGGTCCCCGGTGGGGTGCAGGGGCAAAGCCCCTGCATGTAATGGGCGCGCTTTCCCAGAAGCCCATTTGCGCAGCAAATGGGCGCAGCGCGCCCAAAACGCCCCGCAGGGGCACTCCTGGAGGGCGGCAGCCCGACCAAAAGCGGGCCAAATCGGGCGTGGTTTGGAAAAAAAACCGTTCCTGGCCTTGTATCAGAAAAAAAACTGAATATCCGAACCTTCTGCTTTCTTATCCAAGCATTGTCCATAACATAACCGTGCGAGTCGGGCTGCCGCCCTCCCAAGGTCGCCCCTGCGGGGCGGTTTTGGGCGCGTTGCGCAAATTTTCTGCGAAAATTTGCTTTGGGAAAACGCGCCGTTCATGCAGGGGCTTTGCCCCTGCACCCCACTGGGGACCGTGACGGTCCCCAGACCCCTGCAATCATTTGAAAAGATTAACATAATAAAGGGTATCGTCATCATGTTAGCGCATACAGGGCTTTGGTAGAGTAGAGTGCAGGCGCGGTGGCTTTCGCCCCGTTTCCAGTACCCCCTCATCGAACCGTGCGTACGGTTTTCCCGTACACGGCTCTCCGACCATCTTCTTTCGTCAGCATGCGCACA
>PEAG01000139.1 GCA_002753505.1 Magnetococcales bacterium HCHbin5
CGCCGCTTCGTCAAGACGGCCCGAAAGCACACGGTATTTGTCTTCAATTATCTCCATTGCGTCCATGCAGAAATGATGCACGAAATTTAACGAATGTTCAACTTATTTTGGCTAGGCTCCTAAAGCCTGCAGATTTCCCAAAAATTACATAGCTGGAACCAGAATTTGTGCCACTCGGATCGGCCATTCTTGCCCCAACAATCAGATCATCAAAACCGTCGCCATTGATGTCCCCTGCCGAACTGACCGAGCTGCCCAGCATGTCACCCGCCACCAACCCACCCAACCGAAACCCAGAACCCCCATTGAGACTGGAAAGCTGAATCACGCTCTGAGGCAGCCACGAAACAGCAGTTGCCAGCTGCAAGACCGCCTGCCCCTGAGTGAAAACCCGATAACCACCGGCACCGCCTGTTTCCATCCAGCCAACACCAGCATCCACCACATCCCCCGCATCACCTTCCACTGTCAGGGTGTTGCTGGAACTCGACAGGTTCAGCAGATCCAACGCCGTCAGTATCAAGGTGTTGTCACCGCTGCCGGTGAGGTCGATGACCTCAATCTCTTCGATTCTGCCGCGCAGCGCAGACAGAGTGAGGGTGATCCCAGAGCCAGACAACGCCAGGGTATCGGTACCCGTGCCACCATCCACCAACTGGAAGGTCAAATCAGAGACAATAATGGTGTCGTTGCCCTCGCCACCGTGAAACACATCCGCGCCACCCCCGCCGGTCAGGACATCGTCACCACCACCGGAGACAAATCGCTCTGCCGCCGAGGTGCCTGCACCCAGGGTATCGGCCCCGCTGGTGCCGAGAAATGTAACGAAACCATTAAAATTGCTACCAAAAAGTATGTATGCGGAACCACTATCCACACCATTCGGATCCGCCAAATGCGCGCCGATGATCAGGTCGCCATAACCATCCCCATTGATGTCTCCTGCGGCACTGACGGCAAAGCCTGTCAGGGCATTGGCGAAAAGACCATCCAGGCGAAAACCGGTGTTACTATCCAGTACCGACAAATCGATAACCGATGCAAAACCGGAAGCTTTGCCAAAAATCACATAGCCGGAACCGGCATCCGTCATACCATTTGGATCGGTACCTTGTCCGCCGATAATCAGGTCGTCAAATCCATCCCCGTTCACATCCCCTGCTGAGCTGACCGCGTTTCCTGTGTTGTAACCGGCCGCCACACCATTCAACCGGAAACCCGTCGCCCCATCCAGTATGGAAAGATTGATCACAGAGGAAAAAGCGGTCGTCTGACCAAACACCACATAACTGGAACCGGCACCGGCCTGACCATTCGGACTCGCGAATATGCCTCCAAACACCAGGTCATCCACGCCATCGCCATTGACATCGCCTGCGGAACTGACCGAAAAGCCAGAAAAATCATCTGCTATACTATCCAAACGAAAACCGTTGCTGCCATCGAGGCTGGAAAGTTGCATGGTGGAAGAGAAACCAGATGTACTGCCAAATACCACATAACCGGCAATGGTACTCGTACTGGATGCCTTGATAACCAAATCATCCAATCCATCCCCATTGACATCCCCCGCCCCACTGACTTCGCAACCAGCATTGCCGTCCGCCGTCATGCCATCCAAACGAAAACCGGTACTGCCATTCAGTGAGGAAAGCTGAAGTGCGGAAGGAAACCCGGACACCTGACCAAAAACAACATAAACGGAACCGGCATTATTCTGACCATTCGGATCGGCAAGCGTTGCGTTGATGATCAGATCGTCCAGACCATCACCGTTCATATCACCCACTGAACTGACCGACTTGCCAGAATTATCCCCTGTCCCCGTACCATCCAGACGAAAGCCGTTTGTGCCGTTCAGTGCAGAAAGGGTAATCGCAGAAGCAAACCCGGTCGCCTTGCCAAAGAGTACATAACTGGAACCGGAATCGGTAATCCCGTTCGGGTCGGCATAGGGCGCGCCCAGAATCAGATCGTCAAAACCATCTCCATTGATATCTCCCGCCGAATGGATCGAATGCCCAGCCCAATCATTGGCCGCCGCACCATCCAACCGAAAACCATTGCTGCCATCAAGTGTTGCGAGATCGAACGTGGATGCAAAGCCGACCGATTTCCCAAAAATCACATAACCGGAACCGGCACTCGTCAACCCATTGGGATTGGCATGCACTGCACTTACCGCCAAATCATCAAACCCATCCCCATTGATATCTCCTGCCGAATGGACAGAAAAGCCCAGATTGTCTCCCGCTGCCAAACCATCCAACCGGAACCCGGAACTGCCGTTCAGAACAGCCAACGGCACCACACTCGGCAATGGCAAAGTCATCGCCGTATTCAACTGCAATATGGCCTGTCCCTGGGTGTAGGTACGATACCCACCGCTGGTTCCGCCATCGGCCCAACCGGAACCAATAATCACCGCATCTCCCGCATCCCCATCCACCTTCAAGGTATTGCTGGAGCCTGACAGATTCAGCACATCCAACACCGTCAGCACCAACGTATTGTCACCGCTGCCGGTGAGGTCGATGACCTCAATCTCTTCGATTCTGCCGCGCAGCGCAGACAGAGTGAGGGTGATCCCAGAGCCAGACAGAGCCAGGGTATCGGTTCCCGTTCCCCCATCCACCAACTGAAAAGTCAAATCGGAAACAGTGACGATGTCGTTGCCTTCACCGCCGTGGAACACGTCCGCGCCACCCCCGCCGGTCATGGTATCGTTGCCTTGACCGGCAACAAAACTCTCCGCAGCTGACGTGCCCGCATTCAGGGTGTCGGCCCCGTTGGTGCCGAGGAAGGTGACTGCGTTGGTGGAGTTGCTGCCGAAGAGGACGAAGGAAGAACCAGCATCGGTGAGACCATTGGGGTCCGCTGTGTTGGCTCCAATGATCAAATCACTGAAACCATCGCCATTGATGTCACCTGCGGCACTGACAGAAACACCCAAAGCATTGCCTGCAGCCGCACCATTCAGACAAAAACCGGTGCTGCCATCCAGACTGGAAAGATTGACAACCGAACCAAACAATGCGCTTTTGCCAAAAATCACATAACTGGCACCTGCACCACCACCCGCTCCCGAAGCACCAACCAGCAGATCATCAAAGCCATCCCCATTGAAGTCTCCCGCCGAACTGACAGACCGGCCTGACAAATCACTGGCGGCTACGCCATCCAGACGAAAACCGACGCTGCCGCTGAGACTGGAAAGCTGGATAACAGAGGAAAATCCAGTCTGCTGTCCAAACATGACATAGCTGGAGCCGGCACCTGCAAGAGAGTTGCGTGAACCGATAACAATGTCATCCAGACCGTCTCCGTTCATGTCACCTGCAGAATGGACACTCCAATCAGAGAGGTCGCTTGCAGCAACACCGTCCAGACGAAAACCGTTACTGCCATTGAGGGTGGAAAGGTTGATGGTGGTGTTCAAACCCGATGATTGTCCGAACACCACATAGGTTGATCCCGCTGTCGAATAGCTGAACTCGTTCCACCCCCCGACAATCAGATCATCATAACCATCTCCATTGACATCTCCTGCGGAGAGTGCCGAGGTACCTGTATGATCTCTCACATTCACACCAACCAGACGGAAACCCGTGGTACCGCTCAGGCTGGAACGATAGATGGCAGATTGGAATCCTGACTCTTTGCCAAACATCACATAGACAGAGCCGGCGTAAAGACGGCCATCTGGACCATCCCAATGATCCCCAAACAGCAAATCATCGAAGCCGTCACCATTGATGTCTCCGGCTGAACTGACCGAGTGCCCCAATCTGTCGAAACTTGTTTCGCCATCTACCCGAAAACCGATGTTGCCGTCCAGTGTTGACAGGTTGATTGCCGATTGGAAACCGGATGTGCGACCAAATATTACATAACTGGAACCGGCATAATGGACGCCATTTGGACTGGCTCTGTAGGCTCCAACAACGATGTCGTCCAAACCATCACCATTCACATCACCCGCTGAACTGACAGACCAACCGGTGATGCTGCTGGCAGATTCACCGTCAAGACGGAAACCGGTGCTGCCGTTGAGGGTAGACAGATTGATGACAGAATTTGGCGTGAACGCACCTCCGAACACGATATAATTCGAGCCAGCATTGGAAAGCGCATTGGCGTCGGCGTAACGTGCTCCAACAATCAAATCATCAAAGCCATCCCCATTCACATCCCCGGCCGAACTGACCGACCAACCCAATTGATCACCCGCCGCCACCCCATCCAACCGAAACCCCGTATTGCCATCAAGGCTGGACAAACCGATGACACTGGCGGAAGCCGGAGGGGGGGCCACGACTGTAACCGTGGCTGCAACCTGCAGGATGGCCTGCCCCTGCACATAGGTGTGATACCCTCCGCTGATACCCCCATCCGTCCATCCGGCACCGGCCTGGACTGTATCCCCGGCATCCCCATCCACTTTCAACACATTGCTGGAGTCCGACAAATTCAGCACATCCAACGCCGTCAGCACCAGCGTGTTGTTGCCGCTGCCGGTAAGGTCGACACTCTCCATGCCTTCCAGCCTTCCCCGAAGCGCAGCCAGATCCAGGGTCACACCGGAACCTGCCAACGACAGGGTATCGCTGCCGTTGCCACCATCCACCAAGCGGAAAGTCAAATCGGAAACGATGATGGTGTCATCACCCGCCCCGGCGTGAACGACATCGGCCCCGCCGCCGCTGTCGATGGTGTCGTTGCCGCTACCGGCGGTAAACTGTTCAGCGGCGGCGGTTCCGGTCAAGCTGTCTGCCCCGGCGGTACCCAGGAAAACATTGGTGGCAGACAAGGCACTGCCAAAGATGACCACGCCAGAGCCATAACCACTCGGACTGGGGGCACCGATCAGCAGATCATCAAAGCCATCGCCGTTGACATCTCCGGCCGCACTGACCGAATAACCAAATTTCCCATTTGCCACCACATCATCCAGCCGAAAACCGCTGCTACCAGAAAGGCTGGAAAGTTGAATAGCCGAAGAAAAGCTGGAGCCACCAAACACCACATAACTGCTGCCCGCATGGCCAAAACTGCTCACGGCTGCGCGGGGGACACCAATAATCAGATCATCAAAACCATCGCCGTTATAATCTCCGGCTGAGCTGACTGAAAATCCGGAATAGTCCCAGCTGTTCGTGCCATCCAGGCGAAAGCCGTCGCTGCCATTCAACGATCCCAGCGAGATGACACTGCTGAAACCCGCCGTCTGGCCAAACACCACATAACTGGCCCCGGCCCCGCCGTTGGCCCCATAGGCACCGATGACCAGGTCATCCAGACCGTCGCCATTGACATCCCCGGCCCCACTGACCGAGAAGCCTGCCATACTGCTGGCTGCACCATCAAGGCGAAAGCCTTGACTGGTACTCATGATGGCAAGATCCAGCACGGAGCCGGCCATGGATTGGTTGCCAAAAACCACATAGGCGGCTCCGCCACTGCCGTACGTGGGGTCGCCGATGATGAGGTCGTCCAGGCCATCGCCGTTAACATCCCCCGCCAGGTTGACGGCATAGGAGGTCACCCCATTCAGAGCAAACCCGCTCATACCATCCCATACTCCCAGGGCCATGGCAGGTACAAAGCCAGTGGGTTGGCCGAACACCACGACGACAGAACCAGGAGAACCGCCGACAACCAGGTCAGCAAAACCGTCCCCGTTCACATCCCCGGCAATGCTGACCGAGCGACCGGAATAGTCCGTCGGGTTTGCGCCGTCCAGGCGAAACCCATTGGTGCCATTCAAAGTATAAAAGGGAATCGCAGGAGGAAAAGATCCTTGACCGAAAACCACATAACTGGAGCCGGAATAAGAATAATTATTCGATGCATGGCAGGCTCCGATGATCAGATCATCAAAACCATCGCCGTTGATGTCTTGTGTTGCCTCAGACGGAATGTAACGATTGCCTCGTTCGGGTAAGCCGGATATAATGGCCAACCAACGGAGGTATGCACCATGTCAAAACAGGTCAGGAAATATCACTCCCCCCGGGAGAA
>PEAG01000140.1 GCA_002753505.1 Magnetococcales bacterium HCHbin5
TGGCGGACAGGGTGTGCTGGCCGTTGACCAGGAGCTGCTCGTTGCGGAACCGGACAAAATGGATCTGGGTGCCCTGGATGAACCGCCCGGCGTTGATCTCCTGCACCAGGGCATCCCGATGACGGGGGCGCATGGACCGCTGGCGAGAAAAAATGTTGTGCTGCAGCCAATCGCCAGCCACCTCCGGGGTGACTTTGACCTGCTTGTTTGAGTGAATCTGAATCATGCCCTTTCCTCCTGCCTGTTCTATTTGGATGCATTGTTTGTGTGAACGTGGTGTTCGGCCTCGTACTGCTCGACGTCATTCTCGCGGTACATGATGTGGCCGCCTATCTTCAGGTAGGCTGGCCCTTTGTCCTTGCACCGCCAGTTTTGCAGCGTCCTGGGGTTGATCCCCCACCGACGCGCAAGCTGAAATGGGTTGATGTGACGGGTCTCCATGCCGTGCTTTCCTCCCGGTTGCGTGTTGAACATGGGACGGATGGTAGCAGGGGGTTACTGAGGAGAAACTGAGGAGAAACTGAGGAGCTGACTGAGGAGGAAAAATTTTTGCATTTTTTTTGCGGGAACGACATCCAGTCAAAACAGGATCAAAGACAGGAAAAAACTGACAATTCAATCAATTGTCAGTTTTGTAAAGCCAAAGCATGGATCTTGGTCCATCAAGGGGGACAACTGAGGAGGAACTGAGGAGACTGAGGAGGAACTGAGGAGACTGAGGAGGCCATGGTGCCGGTAGGATGGCCCCCATGGGGGGAGAATGGGGTCGCCGGGCAACTGAGGAGAAACTGAGGAGCTCTGAGGAAGAAGCGGGTGAGTCGCGCCAAGTCGGACAACTCACCCACATCAAAAGACCGTTATGCCTTGATCCAGCAAAAACCTCCCCCGTACCCGATCAAGTCCCGCCAGTCCAGATGTCCCCGGAAAAATTGGCTGAGGGCATCGGCAGTTGATTCCACATTTTCCAGGAGGTCTTGGGTGCGATATTTCTTCTCTCCTCGCTCCCATGCTCTCACCAGAAAACCAATCGCCTCTTTGTGCTTCGCGCCCGTGAAGACAAATTCACGCCCGTTGACCCGGACCAAACCGTAATCAGGACTGGCATAGACCGGGGACAGGTCATCCACCATCTGCCCCTTCACACCAGTCAAAATGCTCCTCACCATGTCCATGTCCAGGCGATAACGGCCTCCTTCCACGATCATGGTGTCAGACAGGCTGAGCATGCGGAATCCATGGGGCAATTCGACATGCCGCCCCGTTGGAATGGTCCTGGCCAGCACCACGCCCGGCGTTTTGCCACTGAGACGCTTCAAAGCGTCGTAGATGTCATCGAAACTCTGGTGCGCAGCCATCCGCCTGGCCAGAAAAACAGTCGCCATTCTGGAACCGAGTTTGAACGAGCCAATATTCCAGAGAAAATTCCTGAGGACTGAGCGCGGCTCCCCATCCAGTCCGGCTATTTCCTGGATGTGACGCACAAGGCGGTCCACATCCAGATTGTAGGTCTTCAAATCCTCCTCAGGGACATCCACGAAGTAGCCATCATCAAAGCTGAGATACTGGTAGGTCCGGGTCTCTTCATTCCACACGGGCTCCACCAATCCGGCACCCTCGTTGTGCCGGTCGGGTACCACCGTGCGAATTTCACCCTCCGTCAGAAACCCATAGTCGAAGAGGATCTTGCCCTCATCCGGGTGGAAGTCTGCGATGTTGCAGCCGGGCATCTTTGGTTCCGTGAAATTGAAAATGTCCACAGCCAGTTGGAAGGCCTTGTACGGCACCGCTATACCAGTCACGGTCACACCTCCTTCACCAGCCCCCAACGGGGCAGATATTTGTCGCAGATCATGCGCTCCTGCTCGGTTTTGCTCTTCAGGTTGCAACCGTTCGGAAGGGCAATGGCGATATTGATGGTGCGCCTGCGCCAGGATGACCTTCGTGTCGGTCGTAGACGAACGGAAAACAACACTTCATCCACGGCATACTCATTTGGCAAATCATCAGCAGAAATGAGCGATTGACGAGCATAATCGTAAACCGTCTCCCGTTTGTCCCACTTGGCCAGCAACGCAAGATGGGCCTGCTCTGCCTCCCTGCGACGCAACTGCAACCGCAGTACTTTGACCGCATCAATGCCGTCATCAGGATCACTGGGAAAGTCGTATGGCTGCAGCAGTTGGGAGAGGTCATACTGGCGCAGAGGAACCCGCATCCCCAGAATCCCCTGGCGCAGAATGATCTCGGCAAACAACCGGGCGAGCCGTGCCCGATTCTCCGTCCCATTGGCAACCACCTCGATAATCCCACTTGCGGGCTCATAGACAATCGAAACCTCGTAAACCGGACGATGGGTCTGCAGTTCCAGATCCCCGATCGCATTGAACACCAACTGCACGTCGGGCAACCCCTCCCGATAGATCACCGCCTGGACCACCCGCGACAACTGCTCCTTGGCCTCAACCCTCAACCGATCAAAAAGGTCCAAGCGGGCATTGCGGGTATCAAAAATGAGACGCACCTTCTCCTCAAACCGCCGATGATCCTCTGGATCCTGACTGACGGCCACGCCACGTGGGCCGACAAAACCAGACCACATGCGCCCCTGGCGGCGGGTATCGGCAAAACGGGCCTCTTCGGCCTGACGAAACAACGCCGGATCATCCATGAACAGCCACAAGGCCCGCTCATAATGGCTGCCAAGCTCCTGCAAAGGTTTCCGATCCGCTGACACATGCAGCATGGCCCATTGGCCCGCCTCATCCGCCATCTCCTGGATGCGATCGAAATCGGCATTCAACACTGCCAAGTCTCTTTCATCCAATCTCTCCACGACCTTGAGCAAGGCAGTGGCCGTGTGTCCTCTCTTGTCACTGCCCCCATTGAAGATGCTCCCGATGTCCATGCCACGCCATAAGAAATAGTCCCGCAACCTCGGTGCTGGGGTGTTGCGGACCACCCGTGCAATCGTTGTCATGAGTCACCTCCAAGAGCTGTGCTGCGTACAGCCAAAACCTTTCCCAGAATCTTAAGCTCATCCTCCTGCCCAATCCGAATAGGACGGTAAGAAGCGTTGGCTGGTCGCAGCTCGATTGATGTATTCGATATAAACAATCGCTTGACCGTTGCCTCATCCCCCAGCAAGGCCACAACGATTTCACCATTCTCCGCAATGGGCTGACGACGGACGATCACGAAGTCTCCATCGTGAATGTTCGCATCCACCATACTGTCACCCTTCACCTGCAAGGCGAAACAGGAACCCCGAACCACACTGGATTCCACCCATACCTCGCCAATCCGATTCTCCGCAGCAAGAATCGGTGCCCCTGCCGTTACCAATCCCAGAATGGGCACTGCTGTCAATCCGGGAAGGTAAGGGACTTGAGGAGCATGGGGACTGTCTTCTACCACCTCCAGGGTACGAACCTTCCCTTCGATACGACGCACCAGTCCCTTCCTGAGCATGGCTGCAACCTGCTCATGCATACTCGGCGGTTTGACACCCATGAGTTCACTCAATTCGGTGATCGTTGGTGACATGCCACGTGCAGAGACGAAATCCTTGATGAGGGCCAGTATGCGATTTTGAACAGGGGTTGGCCCCACCATGGCCTGTGGGCCTTTGCGTTTCTTCGGGATGTCCGTCATCTCTTGATCCTCCATATCTGGTACTATCTTTGATTAGGATTGTATCAGGAGCATCAGGCGCAGTGTCAAGCAGAAAACGGCTGCCAACAAATTTTTTGTATTAACGAAATACAAGCAGACGACAGAGGAAAGACCTGTATACTGCGGAAAGCGGGAATTGGCAGGGTGATCGTGCAACCGCGCGCTCACCCCGCGATGCCGGATTACCCTCTGGAGGCAAATCCCCACCGTTCCCGTTGTTCGCTCCAAAGCATGGGGAACGGTTCCATGAGATCGGCCAGGTTGAGAGACTCTGGCTGTTGCCCATCCAGGATGGCATCAATAATGTCCGGGGCCAGCAGCGTCAGACGCAGGATGCGGGAGATGTAGGAACCGTTGAGCTTTTCCTGTTCTGCCAACTCCTTCATCGTGGAGACCTTGCCGGACTCCAGCATCCGCGACCAACGGCGGGCACGCCCCAAGGCCTTGAGCATTGCCTGGTGGGGCGACGGCGGGGGAGGGGCCCACTCGGGGGCATCTGGCGGGGCGACAATTTCTGTCTTGCCGCCCCACTTTTTGAGGCGCATGGGAATGCGCACAATCAGGGTCTGCCCGTCACGACTCAAACTTGCCTTCATGCCGCGTTCCTCCCTTCATCACTTTGTTCCAGTTCCGTCAACAGGCTCTTCAGCCCGCCAACCCGCAAATGCACCTCGGCACCCTGGGGACTGACATCCACCCGTTCCACCAAGAGTTGCAGCAGACGCGACTGTTCGACGGGGAAAATTTCATCCCACAGGCTGTCCAGGTTGCGCAGAGACTCCATCACCTTGCGTTCCGGCGTTTTGATCTCTTCCCCGTCCATCGCCCGGAAGGTTCTGACCATCATCTCCGGTGTGCGCAAAAGCCCCCGTACCTGTCCGACCACCACCGCTTCGATCTCCCCGGCAGGAACGCTGCGCAGGGGGCAGGTCTCACGCCCATTCTTTTCCGCCCCGTGGCAGTTGTAGTAGCGGTACCGCCGTCCTCCCGGCTTGCAGGTGAAGGTGGGGCGCATGATGCGGTCGCAGTGGCGGCAACGGATGATGCCTTTCAGCACGGCGTCGGTTTGCACGCGGATGCGTCCCGGTTGGTAATGGTCGTTGGAGGCCATGATGGCGTGGACCTGATCCCAGAGTGCCTGTTCGACGATCCCCTCGTGTTCTCCTTCGTATGCTTCATCGTGGTGGACAACCTTGCCGATGAAAAGCTGGTTTTTGAGCAACCGGTAGACCGACGGTTTGTCCAGATGCCTGCCGTGTTTTCCTATCACATCCTTTTCAGCCAGTTCCCTGACTATCTGGGTCACGGATCGGCATTCCACGAACCGCCGGAACAACCAGCGCACCGTCTCTGCTTCGGCCTCGTTGATCACCAGTTTGCGTTCCCGCACGTCGTATCCGATGGGCAGATGGCCCCCCATCCACATGCCTTTTTTCCTGGATGCGGCAAACTTGTCCCGGATTCTTTCCGCCGAGATCTCCCTTTCAAATTGCGAAAAAGAGAGCAGAATGTTCAACGTTAATCTGCCCATGGATGTTGTGGTGTTGAATGATTGGGTGACGCTCACGAAGGTGACGCCATGCTGTTCGAACACCTCCACCAGTTTGCCGAAGTCCATCAAGGAGCGCGTCAACCGATCGATTTTGTAAACCACGACCACATTGATTTTGCCCGCTGCAATGTCGGCCATCAACCTTTTCAGCGACGGACGCTCCAGGTTGCCACCGGAAAAGCCACCATCGTCATAATGGTCGGCCACCAGGGCCCATCCTTCCCCCCTCTGGCTGGCGATGTAGGCCTCGCAGGCCTCCCGCTGGGCATCCAGGCTGTTGAACTCCATGTCCAGCCCTTCGTCCGTGCTTTTCCGGGTGTAGACAGCGCACCGGACTTTTTGTGCTGCCGGTTTCTTTGTCACGATTTTTCTCCTTGTTTTTTGAGTGAAAAGAACACGTGCCCATTCCACTTCGTGCCTGTAATGGCGGTGGCCACCGCAGACAAACTGCCAAACCTGCGTCCCTGGTATTCAAAGCCGCCGTTCTCCAACACGGTGCAACTGTGCTGCACCCCCTTCCATTCCCGCACCAGTCGGGTGCCAGGAAGCAGTTGTCCGCTCGGCATCCGCTTCCTCTCCTGCGGAGCATCCTCCTCATCCGCCAACCGATCCAACCGTTTCTCCGTTCTTTCCGACACCCCTCCATGGGCCAATTCCTGAATGCGGTAGGCCATGTCAATAGCCGCCCAAAATGTACCAGGCATGTTCACCCAAAGTGTACCACCCCGACGACCAATTTTGCCCGGCTCTGATCTGACTTTTTGATCGTCGGGATGTTCACCCAAAGTGTACCA
>PEAG01000141.1 GCA_002753505.1 Magnetococcales bacterium HCHbin5
GTCACGGTCCCCAGTGGGGTGCAGGGGCAAAGCCCCTGCATGTAACGGGCGCGCTTTCACCGAAGCCCATTTGCGCAGCAAATGGGCGCAGCGCGCCCAAAACGCCCCGCAGGGGCACTGCCGGAGGGCGGCAGCCCGACCGAGAGCTGGCAAAAGGTCATCTGGCTTGGAAAAAAAACCGTATCCTGGCCTTGTGTCAGACAAGAAGCTAAAAACCCGAAAGTTCTGGTTTTTTTATCCAAATATTTTTTTACGACATAACCGTGCGCGTCGGGCTGCCGCCCTCCCAAGGTCGCCCCTGCGGGGCGGTTTTGGGCGCGTTGCGCAAATTTTCTGCGAAAATTTGCTTTGGGAAAACGCGCCGTTCAGCAGGGGCTTTGCCCCTGCACCCCACCGGGGAGCGTGACGCTCCCCGGACCCCGGCAATTGTTTAACAGCTTTTATTCATCCGTCGAACGACGCGAAAGGCGTGCCCAAAGATAGTCCCACAATACAGCCAACCCACCCAACAACAGGACGACACCGAACAGCAGCATCAACCCGGCCAGAACCAACGCAATCTTCTCCTGCACCGCATCCGGCATCATGCGCGCCAGACGCTGGGTGGTGGTATAACCGGTCGAATGCCCTCCCCCTTCCGGTGCCGTCAATCCCCCCCAACCAATCAAACCACCCACCGCGATACACAAACCACCCACCCCGACACCCAGACGAAATTTTTCCCAGTCCGGCGGAGCTCTGCGCCGCATTTTGCGTTCCACCATGCCCGCCTCCCATGCTTACGGTGCCACAAACTCTTTTTCGATCACCGACAAAATTTGATCAACCGTCATGCCCGTCTCCCTGACGGGCGGCGGACTCTGTACCTCCCCCTCAATGCCGCAGGCATCCCCTCTGTTGCCGTAAAATCCGGCCAACTATTTTTTGTGGATATATTTTCTGCTGTGCCTGTTCAATCGCTGTTCCTGAACAAACAAGAGCAACGCTTCAAGCAGATCAAACCGTTCCATCTCTTCACCCAGCTCGGTGAAGGCGACATGATATAAACCATCACGGTCCCTGGATTTGATGATACCCCCAACACTGAGGAGAGATCGATGGGATGGTTCCAACTCTCCCCACTCCAGGTGGACGGTGACTCTCGAGCCGATGGGCAGGCTGGCCGCTTCCGGGGGAACCATGAAAGAGCATCCACCCATGCTCACATCACGCAGATCCGGGTCCGGGATGGACTCTCCAGTCGCATGGGTGAGCCGGAGACAGGTATCCGTCTCCGTGGTGGTAATGCGTAAACTGCCTCGCTGGCGTCCCGCCTTGAGCAATTGCGTTGGGTAGGAGACGACCCACCCGGTTGCGGCCGGGTAGGCCACCTGCAGATGGGTCCGATAATACCAGCCTTGCCAGGTGAAAATGACGGTCAATGACTGTCCCGACCGCATCTGCTGCGTTTCCAGATCCGGTATGACATGCACGAGGTGCAACAGCGGCGCAGCCGCCTTGTCCGGTTTGGTTTCACGTGGATCAGTTCGGAGGCTCTTTCCGGTTACAGAGGGCTGTGGGGTGACACGCTCCCACTGCATCTGGCAATGACAAACACTGCCATGCCCATCCCGTTTAAAAAATATCTCCGCTTTGTCCGCAATCACATCCAGGAGGATGGCTTTGATCTGCTCGGGATCGGTGATGACAGAGTCAACCGGCTGCTGTCCTGCCGACACCGCCTGTCCCGCAATCCGCTCCGACAGGGTTTCCCACGGCAGAAAAACACCGTGATACATCCACTTTTTGATCTGAACACCCTTTTTGCTGATCGGCATCGCACCCTCCTTATTCATGCGCAGAGCATGGCTCTTTTTCTGTTTTTTTAACAATTGCAGGAGTCTGGGGAACACGATGCTCCCCAGACTCCTGCAATCATTCAAAAAAAAATTCCCCTGGCTCTCGTTTTCACGGGTGGCCGAACGGCCGACCTGCTACACCTCCTGCAACAATGTCAATTGCGGATCCGTCTCATGTTGCGGAAAGGGGATCGGATAGTTGCCGGAAAAACAGGCATCACAAAAGCAACAGTTGTGGCCATTGTTGACCGCTTTGTACAGACCCTTCAGGGAGAGAAAACCGATGGAATCGGCTGTGGTATAGGTACGCATCTCCTCGATGGAGTGGTTGGCCGCCAGCAACTCACTGCGGGTTGGGGTGTCGATGCCATAATAGCAGGGGTGGGTGGTGGGGGGGGAAGAGATGCGCAGATGGACCTCCCGGGCTCCCGCTGCCCGCACCATCTTGACAATTTTGCGGCTGGTCGTGCCACGTACCAAGGAGTCATCCACCAGCACAACCCGCTTGCCCACCAATATCTGCGGGTTGGTGTTCAACTTGATCTTGACCCCAAAATGGCGGATCGCCTGCTGCGGTTCAATAAATGTGCGCCCCACATAATGGTTGCGAATGATGCCCAACTCAAAGGGAATGCCCGAAGCCTGGGAATATCCCAACGCGGTCGGAACGCCGGAATCCGGCACTGGCACCACCAGATCCGCATCCACCGGATGCTCCTTGGCCAGCCGCGCCCCGATTCGCTTGCGGGACTCGTAGACGTTGATGCCATCGATGGTCGAGTCCGGGCGTGCAAAATAGACATATTCAAAGATGCACATATGCTGCCGGTCCCGCCGTGGAAAGGGAAAAAACGACTCCACCCCCTTGGCACTGATGACCACCATCTCTCCCGGCTGAATATCCCGCACAAACTCTGCTTCCACCAGGTTGAGGGCGCAGGTCTCCGATGAGAGCACATAGCTCTCCCGGTTGGGCCATTTGCCCAGCACCATGGGGCGCATGCCGTCGGGATCCCGCACCCCGATCATGCAATCTTCCCCCATGGCCAGCAGCGCGTAGGCTCCCCGCACCTGGTACAACGCCTCCACCAACCGTTCCGGCAGGCTTTTGCGTTGGGAGCGGGCCGACAGATGCACCACGACCTCGGTATCCATGGTGGACTGGAAGATGGAGCCCTGTCGCTCCAGTTGACGGCGCATCTCCACCCCGTTGACCAGGTTGCCGTTATGGGCAATGGCCATTCCTCCATGGGCGGTATCCACCACCAGCGGCTGAATGTTGCGCACATTGGCACTGCCGCCCGCTGTGGAGTAACGGACATGGCCAATGGCCTGGCGTCCGTTCAACTGGTCCAGGTCCGGACGTTTGAAGACATCCGCCACCAGCCCCCGGCCCCGGTTGCAGTGGAAGATGCGATCTTCCACGGAGACAATCCCCGCCGACTCCTGGCCTCGGTGCTGCAACGCATACAGCCCCAGGTAGACCAGATTGGCCGCCTCGGTGTGGTTGAAAACGCCAAAAATGCCACAGGCATCGTGAAAATGGTCGTCCAGAATATCAGTCAAGATCTGTGTATCCCGTTCAGGGGTGAGTGGGGCGGAACATCTTGCCGACGCTGGTTTGCGCGGCGTTTGCGTGTGACATAACCCAGTCCGGGGAAAACTGTTTCGACATCCAGTCAGCCGCTTGCGCCAAGTGGGGCGAAAAAACCGACTGGGCGACCAGATCAACAGGTTGTTCTCCCTGGTAAAAATTTTTGAACAAAATAAAACCGATCAGCAACACCAGCAGGCCACGCGCCAGACCGAAACAGAGACCCATGAAGCGGTCGGCCACCGTCAGGCCCGACTGATCCGCCAGTGCTTGCAGCTTTTGACCCAAAAAGCCGGCGGCCAGCAGGGTGGAGACAAAGATCAGAAAAAAGGCGATCGGCTTGACCAGGTAGGCTTGATGGATCCAGTCGGCCAGCACAATCGACAAATCGCCAAAAAAACGGGAGGCCACCACAAAGGCCAACGCCCAGCCCAACAATCCCACCACTTCGCGCAAAAAGCCGCGCAAAACGGCTAAAATGCCAGAAATGCCCAATACGGTTAGAAAAAAAATATCCAGTGCGTTCATGATACCATCTTTTATGCCAGTTGAAAGGGAAGGAGTCTCTCGCTATCACGGAGCAAGCAAACGCCGCACCATCTCTTCGACAGATTTTACGGAATCCAGCGATAACGGCAACCCCTCTGGCAGGGTGCGCAACGATTTTTCCGGTAAAATACAGCGGTTGAAACCCAATTTGGCCGCCTCTTTCAACCGGGTGGTCATGTGGGATACCGAACGGACCTCGCCTGATAGTCCCACCTCTCCCAGGATGACCAATCCCGGATCCACGCTGAGGTTGCGGTGGGAGGCGACCAGGGCCGCGCAGACCGCCAAATCGACGGCGGGTTCGGTGATCCGGAATCCTCCGGCCACGTTCAAAAAAATGTCATGGTTGAACAGTCCCAGTCCCAGCCGTTTTTCCATGACGGCTGTCAGCATGGCCAGGCGGTTGGGGTCCAGTCCCAGGGTGGTGCGGCGGGGTTGGGGCAGTGGGGTGGGGGCGACCAGTGCCTGCACCTCCAGCAAGACCGGGCGGGTGCCTTCCATTCCCGCGTAGACCACCGAGCCGGCGGCTCCGGCGACCCGTTCGGACAGAAACAGTTCCGACGGGTTGGGGACTTCGACCAGGCCGGTTTCCCGCATTTCAAAGACGCCGATCTCGTTGGCCGGGCCGAAGCGGTTTTTGACGGCCCGCAAGATGCGGTAGTTGTGGCCCCGTTCCCCCTCGAAATAGAGTACGGTATCCACCATATGTTCCAGTATGCGTGGGCCGGCAATTTGTCCTTCTTTGGTGACGTGTCCCACCAGAAAGAGGGCCATGTTGCGCTGTTTGGCCAGTTGGATCAACTGGGCGGCGCACTCCCGCACCTGGGAGACGGAGCCGGCGGCCGATGGTACCCGGTCGCTGGCCAGGGTTTGCACCGAGTCCACCACCAGCACGGTGGGTTTGATCTGTTCGGTGACGTGCAGAATATTTTCCAGTCTGTTTTCCATCAGGACCAGCAGTCCTTTTTCCACCATATCCAGTCGCAGGCTGCGTTGTTTCAGTTGTTGGATGGACTCTTCGCCGGAGACGTACAGCACGGTGGTGCGGCGGGCAAAGTCGGCCATGGCCTCCATCAGCAGGGTGGATTTGCCGATGCCGGGGTCGCCGGCGAGCAGGACGGCGGAGCCCTGGGTCAGGCCGCCTCCCAGCACGCGCCGCAGTTCGCCGTTATCCAGTGAGAGGCGTGGGCGGGCATCGGCCACCACCTGGGAGAGATCCACTGGTTGGGGTGCGGCTTCGGTCCCCGGGTTGCGGGCTGCGCGTGGGTTGGTGGGGGCCGGGTTGAAGGCTTGCAGGCTGTTCCAGGCTCCGCAACTGGCGCAGCGTCCTTCCCAGCGGATCGATTCGGCTCCGCACTCGTTGCACACAAAAGAGGATTTATCTTTGGCCATGGGTCGGTTCCGGGAGTTGGTGGTATCGCATTTGCGGGGATCCGGGGAGCGTCACGGTCCCCGGTGGGGTGCAGGGGCAACGCCCCTGCACGTTTTAATCTTTTAAAACAATTGCAGGGGTCCGGGGACCGTCACGGTCCCCGGTGGGGTGCAGGGGCAAAGCCCCTGCACGTTTTAATCTTTTAAAACGATTGCAGGGGTCCGGGGACCGTCACGGTCCCCGGTGGGGTGCAGGGGCAACGCCCCTGCATGTACGGGCGCGCTTTCCCAAAAGCCCATTTGCGCAGCAAATGGGCGCAGCGCGCCCAAAACGCCCCGCAGGGGCACTCCTGGAGGGCGGCAGCCCGACCGAGAGCGGGCAAAACAGGGGATGGCTTGGAAAAAAAACCGTTCCTGGCCTTGTATCAGAAAAAAAACTGAATATCCGAACCTTCTGCTTTCTTGTCCAGGCATTGTCCATGACATAACCGTGCGAGTCGGGCTGCCGCCCTCCCAAGGTCGCCCCTGCGGGGCGGTTTTGGGCGCGTTGCGCCAATTTTCTGCGAAAATTGGCTTTGGGAAAACGCGCCGTACATGCAGGGGCTTTGCCCCTGCACCCCACTGGGGACCGTGACGGTCCCCAGACCCCTGCAATCGTTTA
>PEAG01000142.1 GCA_002753505.1 Magnetococcales bacterium HCHbin5
ACTGGCTGATGGCGTCTTCGTCGAACCAGAGGGTCAGACGGCCACGGTTGACCAAGGCGGCGTTGTACTCCCGCCAGTTGCGGATGCGGTATCGATGTTTGGGAGAGGTGGTGTCCATGCCTCATGATTATCGAAACCTGCATCTTGGTCAAGTGACTGGTGTTCCGGGAGATTCATGCAACAACGCCTTCCCGAACTGCAATTACTTCCACGTCACCTTCACCGTCCCATCACAGTTCCGGGAACTGCTCTTCACAAAACGACAACTGCTGAATGCCGTCTTCGCCGCCAGCACCGAGACCCTGATCACCTTCTGCGCTGAGCAAGGATTCCTGCCGGCTATCACCGCTGTCCTTCATACCTTCGGCAGCGATCTAAAACGACATATTCACATCCATATCATCATCAGTGCCGGTGGATTGATGCTGTCTGGCAAAGCCGAACGGTACACTCGATTCATGGCGCGAAAGAGAAAGGATCCCAACGCCAAAAAGAAGGTGGTAACCGTTGTGACGGACAAGCCGAAGTGGATCCATTGGGTTGATTTCCCATACAATATGCTCCACAAACGCTACCAGGCCCTGCTTATAAAACATCTCAAGGGGCAGATCACCAAAAACCTGCTGTCGGCCAATCCGGATCCAGATTTCAAACCTTTCACCGATCCTGGTGTCATGCGCTCCTTTTTCGATGACCTCCGGCGAATTTACCGGCAAGGCTCCTTCGTCCATGCATCAGGAGAACGCCAAAAACTTACCTGAACGGTCAAATACATCGGTAGATACGCCCGTCGTCCGCCACTCTCCGAACTCCGTATCACCAACTATACCGGCGACATGATCACCTTTCAATTCAAGGACTACCGGAACCACGAGCGGCCTGTCCTCTACACGCTGCGGACGGTCGAGTTCATCAAAAAGCTGGTCCAACACATCCCGCCGCACTACTTCAACGTGATCAGGCATTATGGCCTGCTGGCCAGCCGGGTGAAAGCGTCGTACAAACAGATCGCTGACAGTTTGCTCCCACCTGCAGGAGAGGTCGAACCCGCTTCAGACTGGCGCACAAGGCAAACCGCTTTCCATGGCAAGGATCCTCTGATCTGCACCATCTGCAAAAAGGTGATGGTACTCGTTTCAGTCCACCTGCCCAACCCACTGTCGTTCGTCAAGGCAAGGCTCCAGGCCGCTTACCCATAACTGACGCTCCCACGCAGCAGCTATACCAAAAACAATAATACAAATCATGCCGCAAAAATTTAATATCCTTAATAATCACACAAACAATCTATCTCGTCAAATCAGTAGATTCAGGCTACCAATCTTGCCCAAATCAGCCCATTAATGGAATCGATCGACCAATAAATTTTACCGTGTGTTTTTTTATTTTTCCGAAACTTGAACATCGAGACGACAGGCATTTATCCTCTTTCTGCTGCATGAAGTCATTGGGTCGGAGGCTTCACAGCCGCTTTCCGACCCGCTTTTCCAGGGACCAGGGGGCGTTGCAGCAGCGACTCCATTCTGGAAACGAACGATGTGTCCCCCAGTGGTCGCCCCGTTCGTTCATGTCTTCGCAAAAGCTCTGTATCCTCTTCAGAGAGGTTTCTGGAAAGGAATGTGCCCCAATCTCCCACCCGTGTCAACAACGGAGAGGTTTTGACCAGTATGTCGTCTTTTCCGGCAAGGTGTGCCTGGGCACTGCTCCAGGGATAATCCGCAGGAGCTTCAATCAAGCGAGCCCGCACCGGGTTGCATTCGACGTAGCGCGCTGCCACGTAGAGGTGCGCTTCATCCATAGGGAAAGATGCAAACCGTTCCTGCCAGAGGTGACCACGCCATTTCATGCGAAAGTTGATGTGCCGGGTAAAACGCCGATGTGCCTCGCCGATGGCCAACCGTAGACCTTCAGCTACCTTGGGCACGGCGATCAGATGCACATGGTTGGGCATCAGACAGTAGGCCCAGATTTCCACCCCGAAACGCGCGCACCACTCGGCCATCAGGTCCAGATAGACATGATAATCCTGTTCCTCAAAAAAGGTCTGTTGCCTCCGATTGCCACGCTGGGTGATGTGATGTGGCAATCCAGGAACAACAACGCGAGCGATTCTGGCCATGGGTCATTTTAACCTTTTCAATCTGGAAAAGAAATGGATATACTGTCCCCAGATTTCCCCGAGTGGCATAGCTGTGGCGCAGAACGTGGGGGCTAAAAGTATGCGGTAAGCCTGCTTTCTGGATGGCATCTTTGAATGTGCGGTACAGGACGCAGGTGGCAACTGGTTGCTCGCCCATCTGATTGGGGAATAGCAATTGTGGGTGACGATGGGTTTTCCAGAGCCCCCGCAGACTTTCCAGCGTGGGCGTGGGAAGGGGAACGTGACGCTCTTTGTTGCACTTGCCGATGATGCGCAACGTTCCATTGGTACTATTGATGTCCGGAATGGTGAGTTTTTGGGCCTCGCTGATGCGCAGGCCGCAGGCGTACATAAGGGCAAACAACGTACTGTGAATTGGGCTTTCAACAGCGTGCAGAAGCCGTTGCACCTCCTCGTGAGAAAGGACATTAGGAAGGCGGATTTGCTTTGGCTGCCGGATCTTTTTTTTGTGAAAAGGGCCCACCCTCGGCCCAAGACGTGTTCGTAGAGGAACTGGAGCCCAAACCAGTTGGTCTTGAACGTACCTTGAGCCGCACCGTTATCGCGCAAGTTCAGGATGTACCGTCGAATTTCGTCTTCTGAAAGCTGCTCAACAGATTTCCAGGAACGAGAGGCCAGCCTGTCAACTGCCGCCAAATAGGTCAGTTGAGAGCGGGGAGCCAGTCCAAACATGGACAGTTCTTCGGCCATCCGCTGGCGAAGTTGGTTGTCTGGACTGATCCTGGGACCGATGATTGAACTGGCCGAACTGGTTTTGTTCGGATTGATCTGGTTGGCCGTCGCACCAACAGATCGGGCTCTTGTGGTCTGCCGGGTTGTGGTTGTGCTGGTTTGCTGGGAACTGGTTGCGTTGGTCTGCCGGGCTGTAGGTGCGTTGGTCTGCCGGGCTGTAGATGCGTTGGCCGGACGGGTTGTAGATGCGCTGGCTGGCCGGGCTGAGGTTGCGCCGGTCGAATGGGCTGGGGTTGCGCTGGCCGGGCTGTCTATGACCGCACCGGTGAAGTAGGCTCTGCTTGTGCCAGTCGGACGGGCTTTGTTCTCACCACTCGATTTGCTTGTTTCTTTACTGCTCATGATATGGCTCCTCAATAAACGTGGAAGGCCGACGGCATGTCGACCGATTGGAGGAGTATATCGCAAGCGGAAGATCAAGAGGGAAACTGAAGTAGCCCCTCGGCCAGCAGGACGCTGGAGGCAAAAGGGAGAGCTGGAGTCACACCACAGCTACGGCGGAGCCGTTCAGTCCAACCAGTAGTGCCAAAAATACGCTGCGCCGTCTACACGCGCAAGAGCAACGAGGAAGGCTTGGACGTGCAGTTTAACACGCTGGATGCGCAGAGGGAAAGTTGCGAAGCCTACATCGCCAGCCAGAAGTCGGAGGGGTGGTTCCTGGTGCCAGACCGCTACGACGACGGCGGCTTCTCCGGCGGCAACCTGGAACGGCCCGCCTTGAAACGCCTGCTGAAAGACGTAGAGGCTGGCAAAATCAACGTCATCGTCGTCTACAAAATCGACAGGCTCACCCGCTCCCTGATGGATTTCTCCCGGCTGGTGGAGGCGTTTGACAAGCAGAACGTCACTTTCGCATCGGTAACGCAGTCGTTCAATACAACCACTTCTATGGGAAGATTGACGCTAAACATACTTTTATCATTCGCGCAGTTCCGACGGTGGATCAAATTGCACAAAATGCGAGGCTGGTCCACTGGACCGTTGAGGTGCCAATTCCCGACTATTGGGGACCAGAATACCTCGGCAAACCCGCCCCTGTTTCGGACATTTTTGACCTCATCGCAGAGCTGAAAAAAGACCATGGCCCGCAAGAAATCCTTTCGGGCCACGCACAAGAGAATGATGATAAAGATGAAAATCCTTGCGGGCCACGAAAATTCCTTGCGGGCCATCCTTGCGGGCCATCAAATCGACGGGTAAAACTGGCCGCGATTTCCATCCACGACAGATTCCTTCTTGCCCGACATTTTACCGCAAAATTGAAATCCAGAGAAGCCAAATCACAATTGGCCATCGCCAGAGACTACGGCATGGCCCCGACATTGATCAGGACCATCTGCGAGCTGCTCAAACTCGCGACAGAGATTCAGGAAGCCATCGGCCGAATGAATGAGGCGGAGGTTGCTGCCAAGGTCAAGTTCAGGGAGCTGTTCGACATCTCGCAGATCAAAGACCATGCAGAACAAAGGCGACGTTTCGAGACAATGCTCTCATCACACCCCTACTCCACCCCCTCTGCATGAGAACGAGAAAAACCGTGTTCTGCGAGGAGTTGCCCTTGCAGAACATGGAAGTTCCTTACGGGTTATCCTTGCTGGTCATCGAATCAGTTGATAGTCGGTGATGTCGTCATCGACAAGGATCAGCCTTCGATAAAATTTACTCCTGTGCCGCTGGCACTGATTCGCTGTCAGCCGAAGACGTTGAATACGTGCAAGTCAGCGCGAGCCGCATGGCGGCCATCAAACGGTCGCGACTAGGGGCGCGCAAACGCTGGAGCCCAGCGATGCGCGACATCGCAACCAGGGGATCCTCGTCAACAGCAAGGCACTGGCTGCGCACCACCAGTGCCAGTGCCCGCAACTCCTCCAAGGCGATCTCATCAATCGAACGGTTCTCGCCGTCCGAACGCCGGAAAATCATCCAAGATTCTGGGGTAGCGTTTGTGGGCCAGAAGAAGTAGGCATCGCCTTCCTTTGTGGAGTGAAAGTGTCTCGCCGCAATGGATGTAACGTGCTCGCGGATTCGAGAACCGGCTTTGCGGAAGTCGTGGAGGCGCCCGATACGACGGGCCAGGGCATCGTCGCGGATAGGCCCCTCGACGAGTACACACCTTTCGATGAGGGTGGCCAACATCGTCTCGTAATCAGCGTCGAAGAAGCGGTCAGGATTGAACTGCAGGCCGATGTCGTTATAGGTCGCTTCCCTAAAAATCCCGAGTTCGCCCTTGACTATCGTCTCGCCAGCTGTGAAGGACAGGGTGCCGGAGCGTGTCGCTGGTGTGACCTTGGACTCAGGCTCTGGAGTTGGCCCGGTCGACATGTCGGGGAGGGCGACGTCTCTCTCGTCATCCTCCTGTGTACCGAACGGAGAGGAGATGTCTTCGACCTCCGATTGTGTTCCGAACGGAGAGGAGATGTCTTCGACCTCCGATTCGGTCTGCTGGGCACGCACAAGTGTCTCGTGCTTGGCTAACTCGTCGGTGTGGCGGGCCAAGCAGTCGCGCAGGGTCTGCTCGATGAAATCCACCATCTTGGCCAACTCGCGGTTCTGGTCGCGGAACCAATCGGTTGACCAGACGCGGTAGATGGTCCAGCCGAGGTTTTCAAGGATCTGCTGGCGCAAACGGTCGCGGTCGCGAGCGGACAAACCCGAATGGTAAGCCGCGCCGTCGCACTCTATGCCAAGCAGGAAACCGAAAGGCCATTTGGGGTGGCGGATGCCGAGATCGATTCGGAACCCGGCCACGCCGACCTGGGCAACAACCTCGTAGCCCTTGGCCTCCAACCGCTCTTTGATGAAACACTCAAAGTCCGAATCGCAATCGTGGTAGGTGCGGGTACCGGTATCCAGTTGGCCGGTGGCTGCGAAGGTCAGATAGTCCTTCAAAAGACGTGTACCTCGGGACGTGTTAGCATCGGCACGGATCTGGTCTGGACGCATGGATGAGAAGACGGAGACACCATGCTTGGCGCGCGAGAATAAGGAGCCTAGCCAAAATAAGTTGAACATTCGTTAAATTTCGTGCATCATTTCTGCATGGACGCAATGGAGATAATTGAAGACAAATACCGTGTGCTTTCGGGCCGTCTTGACGAAGCGGCG